>JBCCQO010000012.1:0-19151 GCA_039024595.1 Pseudomonadota bacterium
CAACTTTATATCCCGGGTAAAAGCTACCGGTTACTGGCGGGCGGTCGAGATAAAGACGTATCGAAAGCGGGAACAAATCCCTACGAAGGCGTGAGTTTCTTCTATCAGCTGCCAGCTGACCTCCAAGATGAGCAGAGCCTGAGCCTCTCTGTATACGGGCCTGGAGAAGCGGCGCCCCTATGGACCTGGACCGGGAAAACCGAAGATGAAAGCGAAGAGCCCGCTGTCGAGGGGGAGGTTGCTACGGCGGTTCTAGGTACAGAGGCCGGCTTACATCGGCATGTCTGGAACTTAGAGCATCCCGGTATGGAGCGCTTCGACAATTTGATTCTTTGGGCCGATATGAAGGCAGGCCCGAAAGCTGTACCCGGTGTTTATCGGGCCGTTCTTCAGCAGGATACGCTTCAAAAAGAAGTTCGCTTTGAAGTGCTTGCCGATCCCAGGTCTCAAGCGACTCCCGAGAATTACGCAGAGCAGTTTGCTTTCGTTGTGCAGTCAAGGGATTTGCTCACCCGAACGCACCGAGAAATTAAGCGTATACGAGCACTGCGCTCGCAGCTTGATTCCTTGCTAGAACGTCTCAAAAGCGAACCGGAAGATCCAATCACAGCGAAACTCAACGCGCTAAACGCCTTGCTCACGGAGGTTGAGGAGGCGCTCTACCAGACGAAGAACGAGAGTCGGCAAGATCCGCTCAACTTTCCCATCCGGCTTAACAACAAACTAGTGAGTTTGATGCGTACTGTCGCCCAAGATGATCTCGGGCCGACGGAGCAAGCTTGGAAGGTGAAAGCCGAGTTGAGCGCGGCGATAGAGCGTCAGCTAGCAAAGCTAGATTCCGTCTGGTCCGAACAAGTCCCGGCCTTAAACGATGCGGTTCGCGCTCAGGGAGTCGATATGATCTCTTTGGAAAAGCTTGCCAGTGAGGATTAGGCTTCGCTAAGCACCAGCGGTAGCGACGTCGAGGATGTTCCTATCATTCTCGTCGTCCTTGCCGCTGCCATTGTCATTGCCATTGTCATTTAAACCAGAGGCTAAGCGCTGGAATTGGTCGATATTCACCTTGCTGAATAAAAACGCTGCTGCAAGTAGTAGCCCTCCCTCTAAGGAGAAAATCAGCCCATAGGCTGAATTTGCTTGTATAAACCCGCTACCAATGAGTGCGGTATGAAGCCCGCCTGCGACGATCGAAGAAGTACCCATTCCAATTGCTTGGGCGACGCCCCAGAGACCCATGTATAGCCCAGTGGCTCCTTCCACGGTCATTTCCATCATGATAGCCAATGCTCCGACATTGAAGATGCCTGCGCAAATACCCATGCAGAATAGGGTGGGGATAAGCATCTGCTCTAGTCGGAATAAAGCGACCGTCGCCAGCAGTAAAAACCCCAGCGCGGCGGTAGCACAACCAATCAGAGTCAATGTCTCCTTCGGTACACGCCAGATTGAACTGAGGCAGCCCATCACAATCATCCCCAACAGAATTCCACCGCCCCAGGTGGGTTGGTAGCGAGTTGTATCTTGGATACTGGCATCGAACACTTCCGCACCCAGAACTTCCAACAGACTTTCTTGGAGGAACAACGCAAAAATAGCGCAGCCCACAAAGGTGAAAAACAGTCCTGCCTGCCTATTGCTCTGCAGCAAGCGCATTGACGCCCGTAACGGATTGCCTGGCGGTGTGATTGCTAAGGCTCGCGCTCTGGCTTTCTGTATTTCTTGCGGGTTAAGCCGTTTCTCGAAACCAACCACCCCGATCAAGACGGCACCAAGCACCACCAGCGGCGTCAGGTTGTAGAGGCGTTGCATCGCCTCCGGCGTAAATTCGGGACGCACCGCATTCATCACCACCGCGGATAGAATCGTCGAAAGAATCATCACGATCCACACCACGGCAATAATGGCGGCCCGGTGTTCCTTCTTCGTATTTTCCGCAATCAGCGAATGATAGCTGTCGGCGGTTACCGCCATACAGATACCAAAACACGCAAACAAAATCACTGCATTAAACAGAGCCAGAGGCCCTCCACTTTCCATCGCTAAAGTGACTCCGGGCAGTAACAAAAACAGTAGGCTTGCAATTAAGCTGGCGGCAAGGAGATACGGAGTGCGACGGAACCCCCACAGCGGATGCTTGTCGGCAATTCGCCCGGCGATAACCTGAAACGGTGCAAATAGATAATGAATCGAAAGAAGGGTAGTGACCACAATGGCCGCGACTCCAAGCTCGACAATCGCGACGCGATTAAAGTCGATCGTCAGCAGCGCAAACATCCAGCCGACGGCAACTTTGGGAAGCGCAATCTTAAGTGTCCATAGTGACGTCTTTATCGCTCTAAACACCGCGCCTATCTCTCCCCCCGATTCAGACTCTTTATATAGACAATTACAGCGGCAACTGTCAATTTGTCTTTACATTATGCAAGGAGCCTCGTCACCAACCCCATCGTTGATGGGGGATTAACTTGAATATCGATAGCGATCTTCCATACTTGAACGCGGCAGTGGGTCGCATGGGAACTGCGGAGGTACTCAAAATTTGACGAGCGGGTTTGTGAAGCCTAAGTGTCGTTTGTGCCTAGGCTACCTATTGCTTGTGGCGCTTTGCGGCAGTCAGCTTCTCGCGGTTGCCCATTCCCACGAGCATCACGAGAACGACTCGCACGGTGAATGCGTGATTTGTCTGAGTGCAGATCGCGATGAGTCTGCCAACGCCTCACCAACTTCCCTCACAAGTATCGAATGTAAGACGGGCCTCCTAATTGTCCCGCGTGAACGTCACGCTACTTATGGACTTCCGTGCGCGTATCTTTCTCGTGCCCCACCCAACTAACCTCACGTTCGTCTACAACCCGTCTCAAACTGGCCTTGCGCCTCCGGCGTGCTCGATAAGATTGCGCCCGTAGGCGGCCATAGCGCTGCGCGCTAGCTGAGCCATGTCAGGCATTGACGCTAGCTAGCCGTTCTCCACCCTTTGAGACGAAGACTAGGATTTTTGCCATAGCAAAGATGTGCTCGGGGCGGTCGCGGTGTTTCCACTGCGCCCCGGTTTTTCTGCGCTTGGCTTCAAAGGGGTAATGCAATGCTCACTGCAGTATCAGTACGAAAGACCTATGGGTCCGTGGTTGCTCTGGAAGGGCTTGATCTAGAAGTTCAGCAGGGCGAGACCGTGTGCTTACTCGGCGCCAACGGTGCCGGGAAAACAACGACTATGAATTTGTTTCTTGGATTCACTTCTCCCGATAGCGGAAGCATCAATGTTGCGGATATTAACCCGGTCAATGATCCGATTGGCGCGCGCAAAAAAGTGGCGTACATCCCAGAAAACGTCGCTTTGTATCCCGCGCTCAGTGGGCTGGAAAACCTTCGTTTCTTTGACCAGCTCGCGGGCCATCGCAGAACAGGAAACGAACTACTTACTCTGCTTGCGGAGGCAGGGCTTTCTGCTGCGCAGGCCTCGCGCCCAACGGGGGAGTTCTCAAAGGGGATGCGCCAAAAAGTAGGGCTAGCAATTGCCTTTGCTAAAGGTGCTTCTGCGCTCCTTCTCGATGAACCGATGTCTGGATTGGATCCGAAGGCTGCGACCGAGTTTACCCAGCGGCTTAAGGCGTTTCAGAAATCCGGGTGTGCTGTGCTTATGGCCACTCACGACATATTTCGCGCCAAGGAATGTGCGTCACGCATCGGCATCATGCGTGCCGGTCGGCTCATGGAGCTTGTAGACGCAGCCACCGTCGATGCTGTGGAAATCGAACGCATCTACCTCAAACACATGTACGAGGAGCAAGCCGCATGATTGCCACTCTCATTCGAAAGGAAATCGCCGTAGCGCGCCGGGATAATGTGTTCCTTTTCTTAGCCTCGGTGCTTGCCTTACTTTTGATCGCAGCCACCTTAGATGGGTGGAACCGTCTGCAGGCCGATGATGCCGCGCGCGCGGCGGCGGAAGAAACGGATCGCACGGTTTGGGTCAATCAGGGCGCCAACAACCCTCATGGTGCCGCCCACTTTGCTCGCTATGCCTTTCGATCCACGCCTCCGCTCGCGGCTTTTGACCCGGGCTTGTACGATTACGCTGGCGCCGCTTTTTGGATGGAGGCGCATACGCAAAATCCAACCACGCTGCGCAGGGCTGAAGATGCTGCGGTACAGGCGCCTTTCCCTTCCCTCTCGTCCGCTTGGATCATTCAGGTCGTTGGAACGCTCGCCCTTGCGGCGCTGCTTTACTCAACGATCGCGGGAGAACGAGAGCGGGGTACGCTGAAAGCGCTGCTAGGCGCTGGTGTTTCAACCTCAGAGCTGACCGTCGGAAAAACACTCGCGGTTTTGCTCAGCGTTGGATTACTTTCTCTAGCACTTGTCCTTCTCCCCTTGGCGCCGGTCTTGCTCAATAATGCGGTCACCGCATTCTTACCGAACGTCCTGCTCTTGGGTCTTGTCTACTGCATGGGTTTGTTGGCTTTCGCGATGCTGGTGCTAGGAATATCTGCGCGAGCTCAGCGATCGGTGCAGGCGTTCAGCACGGCTGCAATACTGTGGTTATTCATGGCGCTTCTCTGGCCCATCGTCGCCGGGCAGCTTGCGCTATCGCTCTATCCAGACATTGACGAGCAGCAGCTCAAAGATGACATCCAAACTCGCGCACAAACACCTTTCTGGGAGGGCGACTTGCAGGAATCGGCGGTTGCGTCTTTTGAGGCGCAAGTGATCGCCGAATTTTCAGCGGACTCCTTTGGTGAGCTTGGTTTTGATCGAGAAGCGCTCGTCCTTCAAGCCCATGAGGAGTTTGCGAACCAAATTTACGATGAGCTCTATGGACAGCTCAACGGCGTTCACTCGGCACAAGACCGCGTTCTACGCTACGCCAGCGCGCTTTCACCGATTCTCGCACTGCAACGAGTGTCTTCAGGCCTTTCGGGCACGGATCTTCTCGCCCAACAGACTTTCGCTCAGCAAGCAGAGCTGCACCGAAGAAAAATCATCAAAATGCTCAACTGGGACATGATGCTCAATGCCGGTGAATCGGGTTACAGCTATACCGCCGACCGATCTCTCTGGGAGTCGATTCCCGATTTCGTCGGCTCCAAACCGACCCTTTCACAGATACTCAGCTACTACGCGATCGAGCTGTTCCTTTTGCTTCTGTGGCTGGTGGGCGCATCGGCGTTTGCAATCCGCAGTACGCGATCCGCGGTGACTGGGGGAGGTAAATAATGTTTGGATTCTACTTTTCTCGCGAACGGCAAAAACTCTACACCCAGCCATGGCGAGTCATTGCTCTGGCCTCTTATGCACTGCTAGCGCTTTGGGCACTCGTTGACGGCTTGTCGTGGTGGGAATCTTCGCACGAGATCTTGGCGGGCATGCCCGCTCAGGAAGCGGCAGCCCGAGAGAGCTGGTTCGACGATCTTCGCAAAGCGGAGAGCGGTGAAGAGGTTGCTCCTTACACTGCCAGACCAATGGGGCTTTCGATGCAAGCGATACTCGAACCAGGAGAACTAGCGGCGCTGAGTCATCAAAGCGAAAGCATGTATCCCCACACCGCATTACTGAGCGGGTGGCGCAACGAGGCCTCTCTGTTTAGGCGCTACGAGGTCCAAGGTCCCAGTGTGCTGCGATCCGGTCGTCTCGACCTGCTGTTTGTCGTGACGGTCTTTTTTCCTCTGTTCGTGCTCCTGTTGTCCTACGACGTTCTGAGTCAGGAGAGAGAAAGCGGTCGCCTGCGCGTATTCCTCGTACAAGGGGGAAGCCCCTCTCTATTGCTTTTGGCTCGCCTGCTTGCGGTATGCCTACCCTTGCTTGTTTGCTCGGTTATTTGCGTTGTCATCGCGGCGGTTTGGAGCGGAACTGCTCTTCCGGTCACTGCCATCTGGTTGTTCACTATGGGCGTTTATGCGGTTTTTTGGGCGGCTATTGCTGCGTTGATTGCCGTGTTGTTTCAGAAGATGAGCAGCGGCGCATTGGCGGTTCTTGCCGCTTGGGCGGTCTTCGTTGTCTTTATCCCATCCACATCTCAGTTTTTGGCGCAGGCGATCCATCCCGTACCATCGCGGGTAGCCTATTTGACCCAGGCTCGCGATGCGGAAGCAGCGGCTCGTCGCAATGTCGCGCAGCGGGCGGAGGTCTTTATGGCAGAACACCCGGGTTTAGAAGCTTCGCCGGACGAAGCGGTACCGGGCTACTATCGGTCGGCCTATCTCGCCAATATTGAGGTAAACGAACGCACCAAAGTTCTAATAGAAGCGCTTGAAGAGCAACAGAGTGCTCAGCGCAGCTTTGTCTCGGTCGCTCAGCTAATATCACCGCCATTGCTTGTTCAGAACGTGTTGCGAAACGCAGCCGGTTCCGGGCCCTATCGAGCGGCGGAGTTCCGTAGCCAAGCTCGTGCTCATCTGAATCTGCTTCTTGAGGCAATCGGTCCAGCGACGGTGAATCAGCAGCGGCTGTCCTCGAGTCAAGCGCAGGCAATACCCCTGTTTACATTCGATAAGCCAAGGTTGCGCAGCAGTCTGATCTTTGAGCTGGGATGGGTGTTGGTATCGTCGGCGTTGTGTGCCTGGTTTGTTCGTATGCGGCTTAGCACCTTAAACTGAGAAAAAGGAAAACGTTCTATGGTTACCGCGCTCTACACAGCCATTCTTGCTATCTGGCTAATCGTGCTTTCGTTCCGTGTGATCGCTCTGCGTGGCAATCCCGCTTTCTCTTTCTTTGCCTTCGGCAAAGAGGACAGTACGAGCTTGGACCGGGCAATCCGCGGTCATGGCAATTTAACCGAGTATGCGCCGATGATGTTGCTGCTACTGTTCTTCCTTGAACAGCAGGGTGCGTCGGCTGGACTTCTCCACGGCCTTGGGGGCACGTTTCTTCTTGGCCGCTTGATGCACGGATTCTGCTTTGCGTTCATGAAGAAGAGCATGGTTTTACGCATTGGGGGCATGGTCCTGACCCTTACTTGTCTGCTGCTGGGCGCGGTTTTGCTATTGCTCTAGCAAGGCCAGCCGTTTCTTTGCGCCTATCGGCCTGCGCTTACGCTTTGATCGGGCGGAGTATGTTCGCTCAGTAAAGGCGGCCAAGTACTGCCGTAAGCGTGCACCCGGTACAGTGTCCCGCCTGCTGGAAGCGGTGCTAAGGTACGAGTATGGATATAGAACAACCGCTGCGCGATCTCGGTGCTGTTGAGGTTTCCTCGCTGAGCCAAGCCATAATGGCGCTTGAGGAGCCGGTTTGGTTGGAAGAGCAGCTGCGGCAGAAACGCTACAGCGAAGTGCATTACAACACAGAGTCCGTGATTCTAATTTTTTGTGATCACGACGACTGGCCAAACATTGACGTAGTCAAAGGCCGTGGTTGGGATCGCTTGTTCGAACACGCACTTCCGCTGATGCATGGATTGATCGACCGCCACTATCCAAAGGGCGGCACGATCATTCGTGCGATGGCAGCGAAGCTAAAAGCGGGTAAGACGATCACTCCTCATACGGATAATCACCCGTCTTTTCATCACAGCCACCGCATTCACGTGCCGATCACCAGCAATAACAAGGTGCGTTTTATGATCGACGGAAGGCCACATCGCCTTCTGCCAGGCAACGCCTATGAGATCAACAATCAGAAACGCCACGGTGTGATGAACGGTGGTGACGAAGACCGTATTACCTTTATCTTCGACTACATTCCCGGCAACAGTGCCGACTAGCGAGTAATCACACCAAGCGATAAGCATTTATGCCTTCTTTAATTGCGACTTCCGTTGTTCGTGGAACTCAGCAAGGGGAGAGCCACGGTGGTGTCTACCTGATTAACACTGAGAGCGGCGAGCTGCTCAAGCCCGTGGACTGGAATACGGTAGATATTGATTGGAGCGGACGAGGCTGGGACCGTGGTCTGCGAGGAATCGCCTTTCACGGTGAGCAGATCTATATCGTCGCGAGCGACGAGCTGTTTTGCTTCGACCAGGGTTTTCGTCTGGTGGCTAGTTTCAAAAACTCTTACCTTAAGCACTGCCATGAAATCACCGTTCATGGCGGCCACCTGTTCATCTGCTCAACGGGTTTCGATAGCGTTATTGGATTGAATCTGGAGACGAAGGAGTTCGATTGGGGGCTAAACGTCATGTCCGAGGGCGCGGCTTTTGGACTACGTCGATTTGACCCACGCTCGGAAGAAGGGCCACTCCTGCTCAACAAGCTGCACCTCAATACAGTCTTTTGCAATAGCGGAGGGATGTACATCAGCGGCTTGCGCACCAAGGCGTTGCTGCGGTTTGATGGAGAGCGATTGAGTGTCTTATCGACCTTGCCGCCAGGAATTCATAATGCGCAACCGTTTGGCGAGGGAGTGCTATTCAACGATACGCAAGCGGACGCGGTGCGCTTCGAGAGTCCCGAAACTCGCAAAGCCTTCCGGGTACCTAGATACGCAGCACACAAACTGACTCACACAGACCAAGATGACTCCAAGCTGGCTCGACAGGGGTTTGGTCGCGGCTTGTGCGTGATCGATGAACATCGGCTCGTAGCCGGTTCTTCTCCGTCGACAATCACTCTTTATGATTTGCGCGAGCAAAGACCACAAGCGTTAATCAATCTCAGTATGGACGTGCGCAACGCAATACATGGATTGGAAGTCTGGCCCTACGCTTGGCCTCAACGCTAGGGGCTCGTAAGGCCCTACACCGTCTCTGTCCGAGGCCTTACTTCCCGCGCAGACTTTCTGGGCGATCCTCTTCCGGTAAACGCATCAGCACTGGCTCCAAGTAGTCGATAAGTTCACCAAGTTGATCTTCGTAACGACGCCAAAGGGCTACGGAGCTGGAGTAGATCGGTTGTCGTACTTGTTCCGAACTGGCCGTTCGCACCGCACGTTTATTCGCATGAAACTCCAACATGGCGCCTTCCCAGGGAAGTCCACAATGGGCGGTTATGGCGCGTGCCTGCTTTTCGAGATCGGCCACCGTGTGCTCATAGTGGCAGGTGAGCACTTTCCCCGGCAGCACCTCAGCCCAATGATCCATCATGCGGATGTACTGGGTGTAGTAGTGAGCCAAATCATAAAGGTCGTAGGAAAAAACCTGGCCGCTGGCGAAAAGCTGTTTGAAGGTTCCTAGACAGCTGTCGAGGGGATGGCGCCGCGCATCAATTACCTTCGCGTTTGGGAGAATCGTGTGTAAAAAACCGATTGCGGTGAAATTATTCGGCATCTTATCGGTGAAGTAAGGCAGGTCCGTACGGTGTTGGCCGGTGTTCTCGATGTACTCCTCACCGATTCCCCGAACTTGGTGCGCTTTAAGCTCGTGCATGACCTGCGGATAGCGAATGCCATCTGATCGATTCATTCCCGATTGCGTGGCTGCGCGAAGTAGATAGTGGAGTTCTGCTGTGCCTTCGACCAGCGAATGACTCGCTAGGATCTGCTCCAGCAAGGTGGAGCCAGAGCGGGGTAGGCCAAGAATGAGTATGGGAGAGTCGTCGGTATACCCCCAGCCGCTGCGCTCCTCGAAGAACTCTTTGCTAAAGACTTCGATAATCCGATCGTTATTGTCTTGGTACTCAATAGGATCGTAATTGACCCGAAAGCGCTTTTTGCTGTTACCTCGGTAGTAGGAGTCGAAAGCCTTTGCGTAGTCTCCTCGATCCTCATAGACCTTGCCCAGGGTGAACGCGAAAGCTATTTCTGACTCTGTATCTTCCTCGTTTGTCGAGTCTGCAACGCCCGCCAGTTGCTGTTCCATCTCCCGTACCGCTTCATCCTCGAAGCGGAATGTTTTTAGATTGGCTAGGCTCCAGTACGCCTCACCAAAACTTGGCTTTGCCTGCGCGCAGCGCCGGTAGGCATCAATCGCTTCATCTTGCTTACCCAAGGTCTTTAGAGCGTGCCCAAGGCATAAAAGCGATGGAAAGTGATTCGGCATTAGCTCAAGGGATCGGTCCAGCCAGTCTATGCACTTTTCAAGTCGACTAGCCTTTAGCGCGTTCACACCCAGCCGTTCAAGGGTAAAGGCTGACTTAGGCTGCAGCTCTAGCGCTTTCAAATAAGCCTCTTCTGCTTCTTCAAACTTCTGTTGCTCCGAGAGCGCCGCGCCAAGATTAATCCAGGCCTTCCAAAAGTCGGGTGCCAGTTCGACTGCGCGGCGGAAGCACGCGGCTGCCTCGTCAAAGTGTTCTCGCTTGACTCGCGACACGCCTAGGAGGCGGAGTGCGTCTACATCGTTTGGATTCTTTCTGAGGATGCTTCGGTAGATCGCCTCTGCTTGCTTAAACTGCCTTTGGTTAACGAGATCCATCGCCTCTGCAATTTCTTGGCGACGGGGGTCTGATTGCAAAGCTGTCTCAAGAACTGATTCGGCCTCGCGGTTGCGTCCGGCAGCAGTCAAAAGCTGCGCCAAGCGCTGCTCGATCCGTGCCGGTTGGGGAGTGTGCTTAATGGCGCTTTTTAACGACTTCAGCGCAGGTTCTAGGGCTCTCTGCGCGAGCTGGACGTCGGCTAGGTCTTCATAAGCAGCGCCGTGCTCCGGCGCCAGGCGAACCGCATGGGTGAGTTTGGCCTCGGCTTCTGCGAAACGTTTTTGATGCGCCAAAGAGATCCCCTGCATGCGCAGGAGATTTGGATCATTAGGGTGAGCGGTGAGTGCGGCGGCAAGTATCTCATCGGCAGAGGCGTACGCTTCTGCACGTACGTAGGCGGAGGCCTGCTTGAAAGCCTTCTCTGGTGCCAGGATGTCCTGCGTTAACTCCAAGGGTTCTATCTCACTGGGCAAGCTCGCTGATTGCCTGGTGCCAGAGGCAGGATCAGCCTATGGCCGCAATGTTCCGTCGCTTAGAAGCTGTACCAGACTCCGACAGAAACTTCGCGAGGTCGGATGGTAAACGCGCGTTCATCGCCGAAGCGCGGCGCTATAAACGTTAGCGGTCGTTCATCCCAAAGGTTGTCGATACCCAGCCATACCGACCAGTTTGCCTCTTCCGGTTCGACTGTGAAATAGAGTGAGCCGATGTCGTAGGCGGGCTGCACCGAGACCGGTGATGAACTTGCCCCGAATAGCGCTACCGAGGCGTTTGTCGCGTTCACCGAGTCGTCCACATAGTTGTAGTCGAAGCGAGCCGTTCCGTTCATTCCCGGCCACCAATCCAAGGATGCGTTGTATTGCAGGCTCGCAAATACTTTCCACTCCGGCACCGCGGGGAGCTCGTCACCGGCAACGGCGGCGATCACTGCGCCATCCGCGAAGGTGACCGTTTCGTCGATGGTCGCATCGAGGAAGGTCGCGGCAAGCGAGAACTCCAGTTCATCGGTAAATTTGAAAGCAAAGCTGCCTTCGAAACCATCGATTGATGCATTTCCCGCATTCAAGGTGGCTGTTCCAGCGACCGGAACAGACGTGAGCAGCTGATAGTCTTCCCAATCCATCTGGAACAGCGTGAGGTTGGTCAGCATCCGGCCGTCCATCCAGGTGGCTTTCGCACCAAGCTCGTGGTTTTTGAGTAGATCCGGTCCGAAGGCATTGGGAATGCCCAGTTGAGCGGATACTCCCTGCTGAATTATTCCTCCGTTAGGACCTCCAAGGCGCAAGCCTTCTGAATAGGTTGCGTACAACAGCATATCGTCCGTTGGAGTCCACGTGATATTCACGCGTGGGCTAAAGTCCTGCGTATTGACTGTGTTGTCGAAGTTGTCTGACACGTTGTTTACGAACAACGAGTTTTCCGTAACGCGTCGATCAATATCGAACCACCTTCCGCCTCCGGCGACTTGCAGGCTGTCGGTAATGCGGTAACTCACTTCCGCGAAGACAGCGAAGGTTTCCGTGTCTTGCTGTTGCCCGTTGAGGCGTGCCCCCGGGAGGCCGTTGTAGGTGCGGTTCGCCCGGAAGCCTTGATCGAACCAGTCATTGGTCGGCTCAACGCCGTAGTAGGTGAAGATGGCTCCCTGGCCGCCGTTGATCGCAAAGTCATCGACGTTGGAGACGTAATCCCAATCGTTGTTGTTGTCTTCGTAAAACGCGCCCACTAACCAATTGAGCTTGTTCGAGCCGTCATCTTTGGACACGAGGCGAATCTCCTGGGCAAACGATGAGATTTCCTGATCAAGGCTAATTTGTGCCGTAGGATTCGCGCCAAAGTCGTTGTAGCTCACAAAGTTGTAGCAGTAGGCGGTGTAGTAGCAGGTGTTGTAGTCGAGAAACTCGCGAATACCCGTGTAGTACTCAGCAAGGTTCAACCCGTTAGTTCGGTACTGTGTCATGTACGCGGTCGAATCGAGATTGTAATCGATCGACCGTTCGTGCGTGCCTCCAGCGATGGTCAGATCGGCAAAGCCAAGGTCGCCCTGGATGATTAGGGACAGGTTATACCACTCGTCTTTACGACCCTCTTCCTTGAATTTAACCGTATTGAGGTCGCCGGCTCGGGGGTTGAAGTCGAACTGACCGTTTTCTGTGTCCTGGTAGATGATGCCCGCATCGACAGTCCAGTTTTCGTTCGGCTGCCAGCGAAAATAGACGCGCGCGCCCTGCACGGTCCAATCATTCACATTGTCTTCAACTTGATCCGCGTTATCGCGATCAACACTTCCCGGAACATGGTAGTTACTACCACTTTCTGGCGAGTAGAAGCGCGTGTCGCCCAGCACGTTATCGATGTAACCCCCTTCTTCCTCGTGGAATCCGACAATCCGGACTGCCAGTTTGTCTGGGATTAGGGCGATGTTGGCAACACCACTGAAGTTGTAAGAAGGATCCCCTTCTTCGATATGACCAACTTCCGCCATGATGGAGCCGCTGGTCGCTTCCGTATCTGGCTTGTTGGTAACAATCTTGAGCGTGCCCGATTGGGAGCCTGCGCCGTAAAGAGTGGGTTGGGGGCCGGATAAGGCTTCCAAACGCTCTACGTCATAAAGACGCACATCAGGATTTTGCCCATCCCGGGTAATCGGGATTTCGTCTAGGTAGAGCGTAGACGAGCTAATCGTATCGAAGCCGCTCGGTTGAGATACTGCACCTCGAAAAACGATTGTCGTGGCGCCAGGCCCAGCGGTACCGAAGGCCACGCTGGTGAGGTCGCGGGCATAGTCTTCGAAACCTTTGGCCATACTCTCGCGCAGCTCGCGTTCGTCCAACGCTTGTATATAGAGCGGCACGTCTTGTACGTCTTGCGAGCGCCGGCGAGCGGTTACGATCGTCTCCTCTAGAGACTGCGCGCCTGCCTCGCGCGCAGGGGAACCCAACGCTGCCATTACGCCGATGGCGATACTGGTGTGCACGAACGGTATCTTTGCGGTGTTATCCACGGGCGGCTGCCTCGATCTGGAACTCCAGAGCGTAGGTTTAGTGAAACTTGTTGAGGCAGGTGTCCGAGCCTATAAGGCGCACGGATTTTGTTTGCTACCAGCCGCTAGCGGTACCTAGGGGCCAGTATTTTCTGGATCAGTCTGGTGCGGCTAATTCCTTGTCGGCGCTAATCTCAGTAGCGAGTTCCGGTCGCAGCAGGGCTATCGTGCCTCCACAGAGGCTGAGCGTTAGGAAACTCAAGATTCTGATCAGCAAAGCTGCGGTTACCCCCGCTGCCACACCAAAGCCGACGCTGTGAGCTAAACCACCATATGCTAGCTCGGTAATTCCAACGTTACCTGGGGTGAGTGTGGTGACGTTGAGCAATCGATTGATTGCGATAAAGACAGCACCTTCATCGAAGTCGAGGCTATAGCCCAGCATCATAAAACACAGCACCAGCCGCGTTACGCCCAACAATATTGACGAAGCGATCGCCAGCGCGCTTAAGACGAGCAGCCGCGGTGCACTGATCAACTGTGTAAGCCCTTCGATCGCATTGCGAACAGCTCGCAACAGTCTCCGCAGCCTGCGATTCAGCCCTTCATTTTCGGCAAAGCGCTTGATAGGGAGGATGCCGGCGAGGATGGTTCCACCGATGAGCAGCAGTTGGACCGTGATAAGTATAAAAAGTACTGAAACCCCGGCTACTTCTAAGGCTGGTTCTCGCCCGAGTAAGAGCGCAATCGCGATCAACAAGGTAAAGCATAGTTGCATCCAGGCCATGGAGCCGAAGATGAGGACGACACGGCCGAAGGAGGAGTCCTGCTGCTTTTGCAGCATCCGCACCTTATACAGTAGGCCAGACTGGGGGACGATCCGATTTAAAAGTCGGCTAAAAACCAAAAACGCAAAGGCTTGCGACACTGTGAGTCGACCCCAAACGGTGTTCGCAGTGAAGGAGAAGCGAAGTGCCTCCAATAGAAGCTGGCCGATGCTCAGGAGCACCAGCGGCGCGAGGTACTTTCCCTGCAGTTCTTGAAGGAACGAGTAGTCGTTTGGATTATGCGTGTAATGCCATGCGAGCAGCGCGAGCAGCGGTACAAAAAAAGCAATACGTAAAGCCATTGCTCTGTTCATTGCGGTAGCCAAGGCGCGTTGTTGCAGCTATTGCAATGACAACTACCCAAGCCAGAGTTCTCCTAAAAGGCTAATCATTATCTACCGCTTTCCGTCCTAGAGAAGGTGACCGGAAACCAAGCCGTATTCCCGGCCGGGCAGCGCTCGCGCGATACAGAAGTGTTGATCGTATGTGCTATCGTGCGGGTTCATTCTTTCTTGAGTGCCTCGCGTGAACTTCATCTTCTCTAAGCCGAATCTGACCCTTGTCTTACTCTGTGCTGCGGCTGGCGCGATGGCACAACAAGTACCCATCATCCAACCCGGTGCTCCGGGACAAGCAGCGAAGCAACTCAGCGTCGAAGAAGCTTCGACCATCGCCAAAAACAGCTACTCGCCAGACGACGTCCGCTTTATGCAGGATATGATCCCACATCACAATCAGGCGGTGCAGATGGCAGCCCTGGTTAAGGAGCGCACTAATAGCCCTGAGCTTAGAGATATCGCTGGGCGGATCGACGCATCGCAAGCGGACGAAATCGAATTCATGAAGGGCTGGTTGGCAGAGCGTGGAGAACAAGTACCTGAAGCGACTGCCCATCACGCTATGCACATGTCACATGATATGGCAGGTATGGCGACGCCGGAACAAATGGCCGCTCTCGCCGAGGCAGACGGCATTGAGTTTGATCGGCAGTTCTTAACGCTGATGATTGCCCACCACGAGGGTGCGGTGACCATGGTGGAGGAACTCTTGGAGCGGCCGGGTTCGGCCTATGATCCGGTGCTGCTCGATTTCACTAGCGACATCACCAACGACCAGACCGCAGAAATAGAAAAAATGAACGCGATGTTGGTCGGACTCTCAACCGACCCACGAGCAGGCTTAGCAGCTGGTTTTGAGGAGGCTGGTGAAGCGATCAGCAATTTACGCCTACTGGCGAGCTTGCCAAAACCTGCCGGTTTTTTTGATCCAGCCAATCCGGCTGGCATTCCTCCGATCATTCCCGATGACGACGAAAGCCAGTCTAAGGATGCTGACGCTGACCGGGCAGAGGGACAGAAAGATGAGCAGAGCAATGACGACACCGAATGGGGTGAGCGCTCTCCCTTACTGAGCTTTTCTAATACGGACATGGCCTTTTCTGGTGACGTGCTGGTCGCCGGCAGCTATCACGGCTTTAATGTGTATAAGCTCGAAGAAGGCGTACCCCAGCTCTTCAGCTCCATTGTTTGCCCCGGGGGACAGGGTGACGTATCGATTGTCGGTGATCTGTTGATTATGTCCGTTGAACAAACCAGAGGTCGAGTCGACTGTGGACGCCAGGGCATCACCGAGGATGTGAGCGATCAGCGTTTTCGCGGTTTACGCATCTTCGACATCAGCGACCTAGCAAGCCCAGTTCAGGTTGGACAGGTTCAGACTTGCCGCGGATCACACACGCACTCGGTGGTCGATAGCAACGAAGAGCGTATCGTCGTGTTCAACTCGGGTACCTCATCGGTTAGAGAAGAAGAGGAATTGGCAGGCTGCTTCGATGAGTCGCCGGGCGATGATCGAACAGCGCTTTTTCGTGTCGATGTGATAGAGATTCCAATTGCCAATCCCGCGGCATCCCGGATTGTTTCCAGTCCGAGCGTGTTTGCCGACGAGGAAACTGGTCAGCTCGCAGGACTGTGGCGTGGAGGCGACCACGGTGACGATACCCAGGAGACCGAGGTCACCGATCACTGTCACGACATCACTGTGTTTCCTTCTAAAAAGCTCGCCGCAGGCGCATGCTCCGGCAACGGCATCATTTTCGATATAGCCGATCCGCTAAATCCAAAGCGCCTAGATGCGGTCACCGACACAGGGTTTGCCTACTGGCACTCGGCTACCTTTAACAATGACGGCACCAAAGTTTTGTTCACCGATGAGTGGGGCGGTGGTAGTCGTCCTCGTTGTCGAACCTACGATCCGCTAGATTGGGGCGCCGATGCGATCTACGACATTGATGACGGCAAACTTACTTTCCAAAGCTACTTCAAAATTCCTGCGCCCCAGGTCGAGGAGGAAAATTGCGTTGCCCACAACGGTTCCGTGGTTCCCGTGCCTGGCCGCGACATTTTTGTTCAGGCTTGGTACCAGGGCGGTTTGTCGGTGATCGACTTTTCCGACTCCAGCAATCCAGTTGAAATCGCCTATTTCGATCGAGGGCCGGTCCATGAGGAAGTACTGGTGCTCGGAGGCTACTGGTCCACCTATTGGTACGACGGTTTGATCTACGGGACAGAAATCGCACGAGGACTCGATGTTTTCGCCCTAGAGCCGAGTGAGTTTCTTACCGAGAACGAAATTGCCGCGGCGGCATTGGCAAATCAGGGTCAGATTTTTAACCCGCAGCAGCAGTTCCCCGTCAGCTGGCCCGCCAAACCCGTCGTTGCGCGAGCCTATATGGACCAGCTGAAAAGGAGCGGCGCGCTTTCCAAAGAACTCGATAGTGATCTCAGCGCGGCGCTCGCGCTGTTCGAAAGCGCCGACGAAGGGTCAGGTAGAGACAGTCTCGAACGCGCAGCAGCGCTGCTCGATGAGGTGACAATTCGGCTCAAGGCAGGCGTAAGTGAGGGCGCTCGCGGTACTTTGACTTCATTGGTCGATACGCTCGAACGGATGATGGAAAGCCTGCAGTCCTAGGACTAACCAGAGCGCACGCGGATTTCTAGGCGTTAATGATGCTTATGAGAATTACTAACAATTGACAAGTGCTAACAATTGACAAGTATTCTTGAAAAAGAATAGCCTTCCTACGCTATTCTTTTTCGAGTTCATCCCATGCGTTTAAGCTCTCTGTCCGTGTTGTCGCGACACGGCGAATCTCGTCAGACTCCCTCCAGCCAGCCTGCGGCTCGCATCCACAACGTGCTCGTTTTAAGCGCTCTGAGCTGCTTTTCCATGTTGTCCGCCGCATCGAGCCATGCACAAACCAACGGCTCAGAATCGACAGGCCAGCGCCAGGATATCGAGGAGGTACTGGTTATCGGTACCAACCAGAGTCGGTACTTGATTGACACGGTCGATCCCAATACGGGTCTGGACCTGGATTTCTTGCGCAACCCGCGCAACGTAGCAATCATCCCGGAGCAACTCGTGCTCGATCGCAAGATCACGACCTTAGAAGAGGCCTTGCGCAACGTACCGGGTATTACCGCTGGTGATGGTTTTGGCGGTACAAGCGATGACTTCTTTGTTCGTGGCTTTAGGCGAAACGCGCTCTATCGAAACGGCTTCCGACGAGCGACAGGGTTCAAGACCAACCTGACCAACATCGAATATACGCAAGTCATTCAAGGACCCGCATCGATTCGCTATGGACGAGTCGAGCCGGGTGGTGTCGTTGATGTGGTCACCAAGCAGCCACTAGACGAAGCACGCTTCTCCGGTGAACTGCGCTACGGATCCTTTAACGACTCGCTAATCCTCATCGATTGGTCGCAGCCGGTTAACGACAAGGCGGCGATCAGGCTGGTGGGGTCAATACAGGATGCGAATAGCTTCCGAGATTTTACCGATATCAATAGAGATACAATCGCGGCATCGTTCTCGTACGACTTCACCGAATCGACTCGTTTGCTTCTGTCCTATGAGTATCGTGACGAAAGTCGTCCGCTCGATCGCGGCACCATCGCCATTGAAACCCCGGACGGATTCGAGCTTGTCAACGAGCTGCTCGATATACCCTTCAGTCGACGCTTCGGCGATCCCTTCGAAGAGTTCGACACGGATTTCAACTTTTTCGAGGCCACGCTCAGTCACCAATTTGCGAAAACCTGGAACGCGAAGCTTGGCATCGCCGTTGAAGACAGTGTTTCGAACGATCTGCAATCTCGCCCACTGCTCGCGTTTGTGGTCGACGCGGACAGTGCTTTCGTTGACGAAAGTGGATTCTTAACGGGAGCCCCAGATTTCTCCGGTATTTTTGATAATCCAACTGATGATGTGTTTCTGATCAAGGGGCTGGATGGCAGCCGCGGCAGAGAGCATGACGCGGTCTTTGCTAATCTGTTAGTGAGCGGAGAGGTGCAAACAGGACCGCTCACCCATCAAATTTCCTTCGGTGGGGACTACCGCGACTCAGATACAACTCGACGCTTCGTGCGCGGCGCTAACACTGATGGAATTGCTATACCGTTCTTCAATCTCTCTGATCCGATTTACGAGCTTCCCTCGGATTTCGATTTTGAAGGCGCTCTGAGGTCAGGCGGCGATCAGGAAGACCTTGGGGTGTTCATCAATAGTTACACAGAAGTGACTGACCGTCTTGGCATACTCCTGGGTATCCGCTACAGCGAAGTGGAAGCCAACACGAGTGCGGAAGGTTTTGGTGTCGTTGCAACCGACAAGTCGGATGGCACTACGCCACAGCTTGGTTTCACCTTTGCGGTTACCGAAAATATTTCCCTCTACGGGTCTTACTCAGAGTCTTTCCAGCCTAATGGAGTCGTGTCTGATGCAACGCGCGTGATCATCCTCGATCCGGAGGAAGGTGAACAGGTTGAGTTCGGTGTGAAGGGAGAATTCCTCGAGGGTCGCTTGCGCGCCAGCGTCGCGATTTACGACATTGAGAAAACCAACGTTCCGATAGGAATCGACAACGATGGTCTACCGATTCTCGCAGACGGAACGACATCTGAGGGCGTTGAACTCAGGAAATTCAGGGCGTACGCTACGAAGTACTGCCCAGCGCCGCCGGTTACAGTGAAGAGGGCGTTGCCAGCTGGTACGGCA
>JBCCQO010000013.1:0-18914 GCA_039024595.1 Pseudomonadota bacterium
CCAGAAACGTGGTTATGAAGATCACCGCCCTTCGGCATCGCGTAGAGAAAGCGATACAGTTCCTCATCGGTTGCCTGCGCTTTAAATGACTCAAACCAAGGCCCAATAACGTCGGCTGAAGGCAACGCTGCCAGTGCATTGATGGGACTATTCAGTGACATTGACAGTGACAGTACGAACAGAGCCGGCGCGGTAGCGAAGCGACGAGGAGATCCCCTTCTCCGTAGACTTCGGCGAACAGTGCTTCGATGGTCAAGGTTCCTGTGGCCCGTAGGGTGTTTAGGAAGAGAAAAGCTAACTCGACGCGATCCACCAGCAACAACTCGTATCGATTTAGCAAACGCTCTTTCAAACGCCCTTACAAACGCCGAAGCGGTAAAAAGACGACTAATGCGCCGATGGTACATGCGAGGATCCTTCAAAAAACGGTGAGTTCGGTGGGCGGCCTGCTCTACGTGAATCTTCCAGACGGCGGCTCGAACTCAAACACAAATAGTAGCCTTTTACGGACAACTGCGTTTCTCGTAAACGATGGCTTTACGCTCTTTCCCTCCCGCATGAAGCAAAAGATGGTCCTTTCAGTCTGCCATCGTTACAAACGTCTCCAGCACCGAGAGACAAACCTCTCGAGGCGGGATCTACACGTACTCGCAATGTTGATGAGCCTGGTTCTTCTTTACACTAATGCACCAACTTGAATCATTATTGCACCAAATAGAGGCATTCACGGTCCCGCTTCGGGACTTGCCGACAAACGGCCTAGACTGCATTCTCCGTCTTTAAGCCCAAGGCCATAACGAAGTTGATGCAAGATTACCCACGAGATTTGCGCGGCTACGGCAGGACGCCGCCTCCTTTCGAATTGCCGGGAGACAGCCGCGTGGCTGTTCAGTTCGTAGTCAACTATGAAGAAGGTGGCGAGAACTGTGTCTTACACGGTGATGAACACTCGGAAACGTTTTTATCGGAAATCATCGGTGCCCAAGCCTTTCCTGCTCGCCATATGAGTATGGAATCCATCTACGAATACGGTAGCCGCGCCGGCTTTTGGCGTATTCATCGTCTGTTCACTCAGTATGAAGTCCCCGTCACGGTATTCGCTGTAACATCAGCTATCGCGAGAAATCCCGAAGCGGTCACTGCCATGCGCACAGCCAACTGGGAAATTGCCTGTCACGGTCTTCGCTGGATCAGTTATCAGGACGTACCAGTAGACATAGAGCGAGAGCACATGCAGCAAGCGATCGAATGGCATACGCAGCTGACCGGCGCTCGACCACAGGGGTGGTATACGGGACGAGACAGCCCTAATACGAGGGCTCTACTCTGGGAACACGAAGGGATTCGGTATGACTCAGATTCCTACGCCGATGACCTACCCTACTGGCTACAAGGTCCGCATGGACCGCACTTAGTAATCCCCTACACCTTGGATACCAACGACATGCGCTTCGCTAGTGCGCAAGGCTTCAATTCCGGCGAACAATTTTTTCACTATTTGCGTGACGCCTTCGATGTGCTCTATGCCGAGGGCGCGGTCCAACCTAAGCTGCTCAACATAGGCCTACATTGCAGACTCGTTGGTCGTCCGGGACGCTTCCGAGCGCTTGAACGATTTCTAGAGCATGTCCTTTCGCACGACAAAGTCTGGCTGTGCCGACGCATCGATCTCGCTGAACACTGGCACATGCACTTTCGACCAGACACTCCAAGCTGAGTGTCCATCCAGAACCCTCCATTCGACCGCATCGTCAAAATTTATAGGAAGACAGATGAATTCAAGCGCTTCTGTATTCACCGCACTAGCAGCGGCAGCGCGGCTACGCAGCGGAATGATCCTCGCAGTCCTGTGCTGGTTCGTCGCCACTCCAGCCTCCTCCAGCGAGACCATTGAGCCACCTCTTACGGCGGCTGATCTGATCACGGCGCTAGGCCTAGAGGGCCACGTTGAAGGGGGCTTTTATCGTCGCACCTTCGAAGCAAGTAACCGCCCGCGGATAGTCACAAACGGCGGTGAGCGCTTCTCGATGACGTCGATCTTTTACCTGCTAACGGAGGCTGGACCCATAGGGCACTTCCATAAAAACCGATCGGATATCGTCCACTACTTTCAAGGCGGGAACCCGATCGACTACTTCCTAATTCACGCTGATGGTTCTCTGGACAAGGTCACTATGGGACCGGACCCGAGGCAAGGACACCTTTTGCAACTGACCGTCGCGGGCGGTGTTTGGAAGGCATCTCGTCTTCGCACAGGCTCGAATTACGATTTCGGTTTAATCAGCGAGGCGGTCAGCCCGGGCTTCGATTACGCGGACATGACGCTCGCCGATCAGGCCGAATTAGTCCGCCAGTTTCCTCAGCATGCGGCGCTGATTCGGGATCTAACTCGCGATTGACTAATCGCAAGGGGAATAGTTACCTCGTTCACCATTGACCTACCGCAAAGGTTGAACGCACTATTTTAGTGCGGATTTGGTGACTAAACGCCATAATCTCGCTTAACAGGTGACGAAAGTACAAACACCAGTGACCGTTCTGTACCGCATGTGCCTGTTATAAAAGGAATTTTTATCCGCGCTCGGAGCAGGGGAATTTGGCATTCTTTATGCACAAGTCTAGGCTGTGTGCTTTGTTGCGCCACAACAAGAAAATAGAGCGTAGTCAGACAGTAGAGATCGATAATCCACTACGCTTCCCCCTGCACTTCGAGGAGAGCTCATGAAGCAATTTTTACCACGCCGTCTACCCGCAGCGGTGTCACTCGCTATCGCCAGCGCATTTGCTGCGCAGTCGAACGCACAGGAACAGCAGCTTGAAGAGGTCATCGTTACCGGCTCACTGGGATCCTTGCCAGGCGAGGACATCCAAATCTTCGGCTTTGGTAAATCGCTGTTGGAGACACCCCGCTCCGCGTCCACGATCAGCGACGAGCAGTTAGAGCGTTTTAACATCACCGATATCGATGAGCTCGTCGCCTTCGCTCCAGGCACGTTCACCCAGTCCTTTTTTGGTGTTGCAGGGTCCTTGGACGTGCGAGGTACGGCCGGTGAAACCTACTTCCGTGGTATCCGCCGAATCGACAATCCCGGTAACTACCCTACCCCCATCGGCGCGTCAGACCGAGTCGACATCGTACGAGGCCCAGCGTCGCCGATTCAGGGGCCTTCAAAGATTGGTGGTTACTTGAACTTTAATCCCAAATCAGCGCGCGCGGAGTCCGGCGAGTATCTCAGCGAGACAACCGGCGCAATCTCCTACGAAACAGGTAGCTGGGGCAGGAACGTATTCACCGGTGAGGTGGGTGGCCCTATCAATGACCGAATGGGCTACTACCTGTATGGCGAGGTTGAAGACTCAGACAGCTTCTACGACAACACGGAGACCGAACAGACCATCTTGCAAGCCTCGTTCGATGTAGACCTGAGCGACCGGCTGGTGATGAAATTTGGTGGTATGTACCACGACTACGACGGCAACCAGGTCGCTGGGTGGAACCGACTCACTCAGGAGCTGGTCGACAATGGTACGTACATTACGGGAACCGCGCAGCCTTTGGACACGAATGGTGACGGAGTGATTTCTCACCAGGAATACAACGCGGTTGGTTTCCCCGACGGAGTTCCGCTCTCTAACTTCGTCTTCCGACCCGAGTTCGTCACCAACGACGATCTTGCCCCCGAAATGGCGCTGGTCAATCCCGGAACTACGACGCTCGATGAAAGCAACGTGCTGGTCGATCCCGACGATCAACTTGGTAGCGAGATTTTGACGCTCTATCTCGACTTTGAATATGCCCTGGAAAATGGCCTGACGATCACCAACCAGCTCTTTTTTGAAACCATCGACAACATCAACGAAAACGCCTACGGCTTCTCTCAGTTTGGGGAAGTGGATGTGATCGAAAACCGGCTGGTATTTGCCTTCCAGCAGGACTTTGGGCCGATGGTCGCTGATTTCCAGTTTTCACCATCCATTCGCTATACGGACTTTTTGCGCGGTCAGGACTTTATTAACGAGTATTTCGACCGCCGAGACTTGAGTCAAAGCAACGCGGAGCGTGATGGATCCTTGGACACGCGTCTGCTGGCAACACAAATCAACGATGATTACTCCGAATACCAAAGTGGCGAATATACAATGTTCGGCCTAGCGTTCTTGGGGGACTTCAAGTTTGATAACGGATTAGCGGTGACTCTTGGCGTCCGCCAAGACTTTGTCGATGCAGAGGCGAGTACACCGCTGGACCTGCTTCTGTTTCCAGACGGTGAGATCCCGGAAGCATCCGATTCGGAAGATCTTCTTTCCTGGTCGGCCAGTGTCAACTGGACAACGGAACTGGGGCTGATTCCCTACTTCACCATCGCCGAGCAGGCAACTCTTATTGCTGGACAGGTCGGCGATTTACCTACCGCACAGATCGCAAGCGGTAGTTGGACCGACACCTCTGACCTTTGGGAGGTTGGTCTAAAAGGAAGCTTCCTCGACGATTCGCTCTACTTCGCCATTAACTACTACGAGCAGGAGCGAGTGGACTTCAACGCTCAGGCCATCGTCACCAACCCAACCAGCCGCACAGAGGGCCTCGAGGCCGAGGTGCGTTGGGTAGTTAATGAGAAACTCGTCGTGACGGCGGGATGGACCGATATGGAGGTCATTATCGTCGAGGCCGAGCAGACCGGAGGCCAGTTCGGATTCTTTGGCGCGGATGATATCCCCCAGATCGATCCGACGCTTGTTTTCGGTGGTCAGGTCATCGGTATCCCAACCTCTCCAGACGGTCGTCGAGCGGGTATCCCCGAGAACATCTATACGCTGACCGGGACTTACTCCTTCAACGATAATCTTGCCGTCAGTGCCAGCGTTATCGATGTAGACGAAACGTTCTCCGGTTCTTCCGGTGCGGTCACACTGCCTTCTTACACGCTGCTCAACGCGGGCTTAGTCTACGAGACCGAATCCTGGAAATTCCAGCTGAATGCGAAAAACATTACTGACGAGCGGTACTTCCGATCTAACTTCCCGGACCTGTTCGGAAGCCAGATCGTGTTGCCCGAACTGCCTCGTAACTTTCAGGCTAGGGTCGCTTACAAGTTCTGAAGCTTCCCTTCGTACTCTCCATAGCAAGCAAAGGCTCTCTCGTGAGGGCCTTTTTTTTAGCTGATTGAGCTACGATTCCGGCTTAACTCCCGTTCTCGCAGGATACCAATATAAGGAGTGGACATGACCACTGGAACCACCTCGTCGCCAGAATCAGCGCCTATGGCTGACTTTATCCAGGCTCTGCCAAAGGCCGAGTTACACGTTCACTTCGAAGGCACCCTGGAACCGGAACACATTTTTGCCTTGGCCGAGCGAAACAAGATCAAGATTCCCTACGCAACGCCAGAGGAAGTGTTAGCAGCTTATGACTTCCACGACCTTCCATCCTTTCTGGCGATTTACTACGCAGCGATGGAAGTGCTCCAGACCGAGGAGGACTTCTACGAGCTGGCTTATCACTACTTTCAACGAGCGGCCGCTCAGAATGTTGTCTATGTCGAGCCATTCTTCGATCCGCAGGCGCACACGCGCAGAGGCGTGGCCTTCGAGACAGTAATCAATGGTATCGAGCGTGCACAACAAGATGCGGAGATCAAACTGGGAGTAAAGAGCAATCTAATTATGTGCTTTCTCAGAGATATGAGTGCAGAGTCGGCGGCTGAGCATCTTGAAATGGCGATACCGCACTTGCACAAAATGATTGGAGTGGGACTCGACTCGGATGAAAAAGACAACCCACCGTCGAAATTTGCGGGCACATTTGCCCGCGCCCGTGAATTGGGTATGAAACTCACAATGCACTGCGATGTGAATCAAAAGGACATCCTCGAACACATCGATGAGTGTCTGAACTTAATCAAGGTTGATCGGATCGATCATGGTGTTAACTCACTCGACGACGAACGAATCGCAGAGCAAGTTGCAGAGCGCGGCATCGGGTTGACCGTATGCCCCGTGTCAAACCGCTTCGTAGTGCAAAACCTTACTGGCGATGAGATACGCTCTATGCTCGAACGGGGAATAAAAGCGACGGTGAACTCCGACGATCCCGCCTACTTTCGCGCTTACATGAATGAAAATCTTCTCGCATTAGCCGAAGACGCCGCTTTCAGCCGCGAGGAATTGAGAACGCTAACCGCAAACGCCTTTGAAATCAGTTGGCTCGACGATGCCAGCAAGGCAAGCTATCTCGCTCGCGTAAACGCGGTACAGTAAGTAATGAGCAACGCTATCGAGCAGTTTTTCAGGCTCAAGGAACAAGGCACCACTGTCCGGCGGGAGCTTACCGCCGGCGCGACCACCTTCCTTGCCATGGCCTATATCACCATTGTTAATCCGGTAATCCTCTCTGATGCAGGCATGGACTTTGGGGCTGTATTCGTTGCAACTTGTCTTGCCGCAGCACTCGGAACTGCGGTTATGGGCCTGTACGCCAACTATCCGGTCGCGCAGGCCCCGGGAATGGGTCAAAACGCCTTCTTTACCTACGGTATCGTCCTAGGCTTAGGTTATACCTGGCAAAGCGCACTGGGCGCGGTGTTTATCTCCGGCCTCATATTCATTGCGCTATCGGTCCTACCGGTAAGAGAGTGGCTGATCAACGCTATTCCTAGGTCCTTAAAGCTAGGAATTTCTGCGGGAATAGGGTTTTTCCTGGGAATCATCGCGCTTTCGGGAAGCGGCGTCATAGTGAGCAATGACGCCACCATAGTGGGTTTGGGAGACTTAACAGAAGCGCCCGCCATGTTCATGCTTTTGGGCTTTGTGTTGATTGCAGCGTTGGCTGTGCGCAAAACAACCGGAGCGGTAATGCTCGGCATGCTGTTGGTGACAGCGCTAGGATGGGCCACCGGAGTAGCTGAATTTCAGGGGGTGTTCTCCGCCCCACCGAGTTTGAGCACCCTTGGCGAGCTCGATATCAGCGCCGCCCTCGACCTATCCATGATTACAGTGATTATCACGCTGTTGCTCGTAGACGTTTTCGATACGGCAGGTACGCTTGTCGGTGTAGCGAACCGCGCCAACATGCTAGACGCGGAAGGTCGCCTACCACGACTTCGCAAAGCGCTGCTGTCGGACTCAAGCGCTACCGCGGTCGGTGCTGTGCTGGGCACTTCTTCGACAACTAGTTTTATAGAAAGCGCGGCGGGTGTTGAAGCGGGTGGACGCACCGGTCTGACGGCACTGACGACGGCGGGGCTGTTTCTTCTGTGCCTGTTTTTTGCACCGCTCGCTCAAAGCATTCCGGCGTTTGCGACCGGAGCCGCGTTACTGTTTGTAGCCACGATTATGGCCCGAGCGCTCGAGGACTTAAGCTGGGGCGATGTCGCCGAAAGTGCTCCCGCCGTCGTCACCGCGATCGCAATTCCCCTTAGCTACAGCATCGCTGACGGAATTGGTCTTGGCTTCATCACCTATGCGTTGGTCAAACTGATTTCTGGAGAGGCACGACAGTGTCCTCTTGCGGTTTACGTCGTCGCGGCGATCTTCGTGCTAAAGTTCGGGTTTCTCGGCTAGGCGAAAACCACCAGGCTACGATCACCCGCGAAGCGATCCGTACCTTCTCTGTCTGAATTTCTGAACTTCTGAACTTCTGAACATTCTCTGTACTTTCTAAGAACGATAAGATTTTTATGGAAAAAGTATACATCTCTGCAAATGAGCTACTTCTGGATTCCTTTCGCCTGGCGGAGAAGATTATCGCCAGTGGCTTTCGCCCGGACTTCATCATTGGTGTATGGCGAGGCGGCGCTCCCGTGGGTATCGCTATTCAGGAATACCTAGCCTATGTGGGTGTAGCGACGGACCACATCGCAATCCGTACATCATCTTACGTAGGCATAAACGAGCAAGAAAAAACGGTACGCGTTCACGGTTTGGACTACATTATCGACAATGTAAACGCAGAAGACGACGTACTGCTCGTCGACGACGTTTTCGATTCGGGCCGAAGTGTCAAAGCGATTCTGGAGAAACTTCAGGATAAATGCCGCAGGAACATGCCGCAGAATCTAAAGATCGCAACCCCCTGGTACAAACCGTCGAAGAACGTCACGGACATTACGCCCGACTACGTGCTCCATGAAACGGATGCGTGGCTCGTTTTCCCCCACGAAATTGTTGGTCTGACCCAGCAGGAAATCATCGACAACAAAGGCCCGCTAGCCGACACACTAGCGAGTCGGCTGCAACAGGTGAGCTAGCGGAAAGACAAGTGAAAGGTCGCGTGGAAGGGCAAGTGAAAGCTCGAGCGGAAGGTCGAATGCAAAGCCGAGGGGAAAGTCGAGTGCAAAGCCGAGCGAAAGGTCAAGCAAGAGTCGATCAAAAGTAGCGCCTTAGCGCGGCTGCATCCGTATAGCGCCATCCATTCTGATGACCTCACCATTGGTATAGTCGTTCTCTACAATGAACTGTGCTACGTGAGCAATTTCGTCCGCCTTACCGAGCCGTTGAGGGAACACTGGCTGCTTAGAAAGACTGTCGTACGCGTCCTTCGGTAAGGACTCAAAGAGAGGCGTGTGGATCAAGCCCGGCGCAATCGTATTCACTCGAATACCCAAGGACGCAAGATCCCGCGCGATCGGAAGCGTCATTCCCACGACTCCTCCCTTAGACGCACTGTAAGCGGCCTGCCCAACCTGACCCTCAAAAGCGGCAACAGACGCGGTATTAATAATGACACCTCTGCCGCCATCGCTTGTCACCGGATCTTGCTTACCCATCTGCGTGGCTACCAAACGTAGTACGTTAAAGGTGCCTATCAGATTAACATCGATGACCCGTCGGAACTTAGCAAGTGCCAGCGGTTCGCCCCGGCTAACGGTCTTCGCGGCGTCGCCGATACCTGCAAAGTTATTGCAGATGTGAATCGCCCCAAATGCGTCCACGGTGGCAGCGACCGCAGCGCTGACCTGCTCTTCGTCCGCCACATTCACCTGCTGGTACATGAGTCCGTCGCCCAGTTCTTCGACCAATGCATTACCACGAGCCTCATTCATGTCAAAGACGGCAATACGTGCGCCAAGCGAGTGATACAAACGTACGGTAGCTTCCCCAAGACCCGAGGCACCTCCGGTAACGACTGCGACTTTTCCAGCGATGTCCATTACGCTAATCCTTTTTTACGTCTTTACTTTTTTCCAGTTCAGCTGAGACGAGCTAAGCTTTGCCAGTCCAGCGGTTGCATTCGTCTAGGCAGCCTGCTGCTGACTTTCCTGAGCGCGATCGATAGCGATCTGAGGTGGGCTAAAGCGATCTCCATAAGCAGCCGCAAGTTCCTCGCATCGCGCGACAAAACGTCCATACCCATAGGTGGCGACGAACTGGATCAAGCCACCTGTCCATACGGGGGCACCAATCCCCATAATCGAACCAATGTTTCCGTCTTCTTCTGATCGGAGCACATTGCCTTCAAGACACTTTAGGGCTTCGATAACCTGACGGAACAACAAGCGGTCTTTGATATCCGCTTCTGCAAGGTGTACCTCAGATTGGTAGTACTTATCGAACAGCGGCGGCCAAATGGCTTTACTGCCATCATCGGAGTACTCGTAGAAACCGCCCCCGTGGTGGCGTCCACCGCGCTGGTTATCAATCACCATCCAGTCGATCACACCGCGCAGAACTGACCCATCATTCCACTTGTCCAGCACGCCCATCGTTCGCCAGGTTTCCTGCGCCTTTCGGGAAAGCTCTAGGCTGACCTCGTCGTAGACCGCTAGAGGACCTACCGGCATGCCAACAGCCTTACCCATGTTATCGATAAGTACGGGATGGACCCCCTCTGTTAGAAGTTGAACACCCTCGTCGAGGTAGGTGCCAAAAGTCCGAGAGGTAAAGAACCCGAGGGAGTCATTGACCACGATCGGCGTTTTCTTGATTTGTTGCGTATAGTCAAAAGCCTTCGCCAGCGCCTCATCGGAGGTGTGCTCTCCCATAATGATCTCTACCAGAGGCATTTTGTCTACCGGCGAGAAAAAATGGATACCAATGAAGTTCTCGGGTTTTTCACTCGCTTCGGCAAGCTGGGATATTGGCAGGGTAGATGTATTTGATCCCCAGGTGCCCCCTTCCGCCAACTGAGCTTCAAACTGTTTGGTGACCTGATGCTTGAGGTCGATGTTCTCAAACACCGCTTCGATGATCAGATCGCAACCTGCCAAATCATCATCATTGGCGGTAGGCGTGATCCGACTCAATACTTGCTCGCGCTCTTCCGAGCTCATTCGGCCTCGCTCGACTCGCTTATCTAACAGTGCGGTTGAATAAGCTTTGCCTTTCTCCGCTGCTTCTTGTGAGACATCCTTAAGCACCACCTCGATGCCCGCCATGGCAGATACATAGGCTATTCCCTGCCCCATCATGCCCGCGCCAAGCACGCCGACCTTCTCTGTTTTCTGCGGCGGCACGTCAGCCGGCCGACTCGCTCCGCCATTGATCTTGTTCATCGCAAAGAAGAACGTGCTGATCATATTTTTTGCTACCGGCGTAAGGGCAAGAGCGGCTAGACCCCGCGATTCCACAACCAGCGCGGTTTCCAGATCCATCCATAGGGCCTGAACAGCAATGTCCAAAATCTTCTCTGGCGCTGGGAGAAGGCCTCGGGTCTTCTGCGTAAGCGCTGCAGTGCCGCCGGCGATAGTCTGCTGAATTTTGGGTGAGCTGATGCCACCTCCCGGTACTCGGTAAGCTTTTACATCCCAGGGTTGTACCGCCGCTTCTGGAGATGCTTGTTGTGCCAAGATCCACTCCTTCGCCTTGGGCACAAGATTTTCCTTGTCCTCTACCAGCCCATGAATCAGACCCGCATCTAATGCTTGGACGGGCTTTACACGCTTTCCTTCGAGCAGATAGGGCAATGCGGCTTCGAGGCCGAGTAGTTTGGTCATGCGTACCACACCACCGCCCCCTGGAAGCAGGCCAAGGGTTACCTCGGGAAGACCGAGTTGAACGGACTTGTTGTTCCACGCTATTCGATGATTGCAGGCGAGGCAGATTTCGAAGCCTCCCCCCAGCGCAGCACCGTTGATGGCAGCAACAACCGGCACTGGCAGCTTCTCTAGCCTGCGGAGCTGATCCTTGACCACGCCTATCCCATCAAGGAACTCCTCGACGTTCTCTGGCGTTACCGCCACCAAATCGTTGAGATCGCCGCCGGCGAAAAACACTTTCTTGGCTGACGCAAGAACCACGCCGGTAAGGCCGTCCTCTGCTTCAAACTTCGCTACCGCCTCACCGAAATCGTCGCGAAACTCCCGATTCATCGCGTTTACCGGGCCGGACATATCCATAGTTAGCGTGACGATACCGTCCGCATCCTTCTCGTAATGCATTGGCATGATGTATTCCTACTGTTGGGGCCCATCCGGAGGACGCTCCGGATGGGCTATAACTGAGTGAGGCTGTGGGAGTCCTGAAACGACACCAGGGAAAGCGAATCAGCTTATCGACTGGCCTCCCGTTTAATGCAACTGTTAGCCTAAACGCGCTCGATAATCGTCGAGATGCCCATGCCACCGCCTACGCACAGGCTGAGCATTGCCCGCTTGAGCTCTCGTCGCTCAAGTTCATCCAGCACAATACTGACTAGCATCGCGCCAGTGGCGCCGAGGGGGTGTCCCATCGCGATTGCACCGCCATTCACGTTGGTCACTTCATGCTCGATGCCTAGGTCTTTCATATAACGTAGGGCGACAGAAGCAAACGCTTCATTTATCTCCCAAAGATCGATGTCGTCCTTGGTCATTCCGGCCTTCTCAAGGCACTTCTTCGCGGCTGGACCGGGTCCGGTGAGCATGATGACCGGATCAGTCGCGAGTACCGCCGTCGCCACGATTCGGCCTCGTGCCGTCAATCCGAGATCGGTACCGGCCTTTTCACTCCCAATGAGAACTGCGCTCGCCCCGTCGACAATACCTGAGGAGTTACCGGGAGTATGTACGTGATTGACGTGATCGAGCGTCGGGTATTTACGCATGATCACATCGTCAAAGCCGAACTGGCCAATCATCTCGAAGGACGCGTTCAAACCCCCGAGGGCCTCCATCGTTGTGTTGGGTTTAATGAAGTCGTCTTTCTCTAAAATCGTCATGCCGCTGGCGTCTTGTACCGGCACGACCGACTTATCAAAGTAACCTGCCTCTCGCGCTGCAGCCGCGCGTTTTTGGCTCTCCATAGCAAAGGCATCAACGTCTTCTCGACTCCAGGACTCGAGGGTCGCAATGGTATCTGCGCCTATGCCCTGAGGGACAAAACCCGTTTTCGCTGCGAACGCAGGGTCGGCGCTCATGGGTCCACCGTTCGACCCCATGGGAACACGGGACATAGATTCCACGCCTCCCGCGACCACAAGGTCTTCCCAACCGGAAGCGACTTTCTGCGCAGCGATATTGACCGCTTCAAGACCCGAGGCACAAAAGCGATCGAGCTGAACACCGGCTACCGATTGATCCCAATCGGCGTTTTGAACGATCATTTTTGCAACATCGGAACCCTGCTCCCCGATGGGAGTGACACAACCCAGAACGACGTCGTCTACATAAGCGGTGTCGAGATCATGGCGTTGTTGAAGCGCTTTCAACAGCCCCGCTCCTAAATCGATCGGCTTCACCTCGTGCAGACTCCCACCGGGCTTGCCTTTGCTTCTAGGTGTACGTACAGCATCGTAGATATAGGCAGTGTGGGGCATCGCTGAGTTCCTCTTAGGAATGGGTAAAATATGACGCTAGCGGATACTGAAGGTGCCGTTCGTACCGCTCAATGACCGTGAAAATACGCAAAATAGACCAGAAATTACAGAGTTCAAGACGCTAGTAAGAACAGCTACAGAAAAGCTTCATGACGCTTTCGATCCGATAAAGCCAAATAGATGTCCTGCGATCTTGCGCAATTGGATCTCATCACTACCCTCGGTGATACGGTAACGTCGATGGTGGCGGTAGTGATGCTCAAACTGCGTGTGTCGCGAATAGCCGATACCACCGTGCACTTGTATCGCTTCGTCCGCCGCATTACAGGCAAGACGATTTGCTCGATAGTTGCAAATAGCGACCGTGTCTGACAGTTTCTGCGACACCTCGCGCTTATCCATTTGATCAATTTGCCAAGCCGTCTGTAGAGTCAGCGCCTTTAGAGCCTGGTGCTCCCCGTGTAACTCAGCAAGCCGAAATTGGATTGATTGGTTGCTGGCTAGCGGTTTTCCAAAAGTATGTCGTTCCCGTGCGTACTCAACACTCTTGCTGATGCAGTAACGCGCAGTACCTAAACTTGATGCGGCTTGCCGAATACGATTCTCGTGTACGAAGTGCTGAGCAACAGCGAGCCCCTTATCGACCTCTCCCAGGATTGCCGAATCAGGCAGCCAAACGTCATTGAAGCTAACACGGGGGTGGTCCGTGGGCATGTTGAACGTCCATAACCACTCCTCAATCTGATATCCAGGTGTGTCCGTGGGCATTACGAAGCAGCTAATACCTCGCGCGTTGCCATCGTCTCCTCCGGTTCTAGCAAACAACAGGATGTGGCTTGCGACATGCGCTCCCGTGGTCCACATTTTTTCGCCGTTAATCAACCAGCCCGCGGCGCCATCGCGCTCCTCAGCTTTTGCGGTGGTTTTCATCCAGGTCGCGTCGGAACCGTGTTCCGGCTCGGTCAATCCGAACGCGACTGCGACGCTTTCGTCGATGCTACCTGCGATAAACTCTTCTTTTTGAGCCTGTGAGCCGAAGTCACGAAACGCCAAAGTAACGGGAAAGTTACCCACCGCACAGTGCTCATTCTGTAGATCGCAGTGCAATCCAAGTCCTTTTGCGGCGAGGTGTTCGCGCAGTACGGCCATTTCAAAATTGCTGGCATCACCTCCACCGTATTCATGGGGTAGCGCAAAAGCATAAAAGCCAGCCTCGCGTGCTAGGCCGCGGGCCTCCTTGAGAAGTGCTTCCCACTCCTTAGAGGGCTGCCCCTCTCGCGCTTGATCGGTCCTAGCAAACTCACGACGATGATCAAAGAACCGCTGGTTGTCGTCCTTAAACTCAAGGGGGCGCAGGGTGGTCGCGATAAAATCGTCTAAGCGTTCGATAAACGCGGGAAGCCGTTCCGGGTAGAGATGATCCATGAGTTCGATTCGCTACTAGTTATTCTTGCTTGCTATCAAAGGCTGGCGTTGTGAGCGCGCTAGTGACTCGGTTCCACAACCTGTTGTTCTGTCGCTATCTCATCCGTTCTCATCCGCTACCTCATCCACTAGTTGCTCGGCTCCGGACCAGCGCCGCTCCGCCTCAAGATAGCCACTGTAGCGAGGATTATCGATCTGCAAACGAGTGAGTGTTCGCTGTCGCAACATACCGATCAGCGTCTCATCCACCTCCAGGTATCCATCTCGTAATGCACGAGCAAGCGCTTGCGGCACATCTGCTTCTGTCGGAAGCTTCGCATACGCAGCCAAATTCCGATCCCAAGACAACAGGGTCGGCGCGAGCTCTTGCTCACGGCGCAGCATGCGTAACAGATTTGTCGCAATCTTCGTCTGGTAGGTCGCCAAACTCCCAGCGGCTGCGATCGCCTCTCGTTCCCCGTGTAGTTGCGAACGCAAGAAGTCTTCGAGGGCTTTCAAAATGACCGTTGGTGGGGTCATGACAAGCGCGCATCCAAAAGAAGCAAAATATCGACCTCCGACTCCGACAGTCTGCGCCCGACTGCCGCTCGCTCTAGTCCAGGGTCTTCGCCAGACAGATGAAGCTCGAGCATCGTAAGGCATGAAAACCCCCAGCCTAGCGCCGCATAAAGCTGCCACAAGTGAAGCTCATCCATTGTAATCTCTGAGCCTCCGTGATCCATGTACGATTGCAACAGCGACTCGTACTCGCCAATACCTGCGACCGGCTTTGCGCCACCAAAACGCCACACGTTGGCGCTTAGGTAGCCTAGATCTTCGCCGGCGTAGCCCACATGCGCCAACTCCCAGTCGAGAATCGAGACAATTCCGTAACTATCCATAAGAACGTTACCAAGGCGGAAATCGCCGTGGCAGAGCACCCGTGGAGTCTGTGGTGCGCTTTGCTCACGCAACCAGTTTATTGCTAACTGGTGAACGGGGGATGGGTTGCGAAAGTGATCGCTCAACGACTGCAGACGCTGAAGGTCCTCCTCCCAACTCACATTCCGAAGTTGTATTGGACAGCGATCGATAGGTGCCTGATGAAGCTTCGCTAACTCCCTCCCTGCCTCGAAGGCAAAACGATCGCGCGCATCCGCAAGCTCAGAATCCCGCAGAATCTTAGGTGGAAGAGCTTCACCTTTCAGCCGCTCCAATACCATGCCTTCCCCAAGATTATCCTGGTCTTCCAGTACTCCCCATACTCGGGGCACTTTTACGCCCATCTCGGCAGCGAGGCTGATTAAAGCGGCTTCTGTAGCCAGCGACAATGCGCTAAGGGTGACGAGTTGTGGGCTTTTTTCGATGACCTCTGTTCGAAGCGGCGGAGCAGTTTGAACTCGCCCCACCCCACTGGGTTTGCGTCTAAGAATAAGCGGGTAAGTGTTGTTAGCTGTGCGGGCATCAAAGGCCCAAGTCTGCATATTTGCGCCTCCCGAGAGGCGCTGAAGGCCGTCGACTTTAATGCTGGGCTCGCAAAGCATTCGGGAAAGAGGGGCGACTAATTGCTCGGCCTGCACTAGTTCGCTCATGCGGGCTTTAGTTTCTAATTGAGGAACTGTGCGTGGAAGGCAATATGCTCGTCAATAAAACTCGCGATAAAGAAATAGCTGTGATCGTAGCCCTCGTGCATTCGAACCGTAGCGGGAAAGCTAGCCTCCTCACATGCGTCTTCCAACAGTGGTGTTTTTAGCTGTTCCACAAGAAAGTTATCGGCGCTACCTTGATCAACGAACAAAGGCAGTGACGCGCGTGAACGTCTAATCAGTGAGCAGGCATCGTATTCCTCCCACAGACTTCGATCAGGACCCAGGTAACTGCCCAAAGCCTTTTCACCCCAAGGACAGTTCAGCGGTGAGCAGATCGGCGCGAACGCTGAAACGGAGCGATAGCGATCCAGATTCTTCAAGGCGATCGTAATCGCCCCATGTCCGCCCATCGAATGGCCAAAAATACCCTGCCTCTCTAAGGAAACCGGAGCTTCGCTTGCTACTAGGAGCGGAAGTTCGTCCACGACGTAATCGTACATGCGGTAGTGACGAGACCATGGTTCTTGCAGCGCATTTAAATAAAAACCGGCACCTAAGCCAAAATCCCAGGCACCGTCCGGGTCGTCAGGTACATCTTCTCCCCGTGGACTGGTATCAGGAGCTAGGATCGCGATCCCGTGTTCCGCTGCTGCACGCTGGGCGCAGGCCTTTTGAACAAAGTTTTCGTCCGTACAGGTTAGTCCGCTCAACCAGGTGAGGAGCGGTACCCGCTGCGTAGAAGCCTGCTCGGGAAGGAACAGGGAAAAATTCATCCCGCATCCGAGTACCTCCGACTCATGTCTAAAGCGTAGCTGGTGTCCGGAAAAACTCGCCGTGGATGACAACTGCTCCATATGCTCGATCCCTGATCTAGTAGAGAACAACCGAGCGAATACTCTCGCCGCGATGCATTAAGTCAAATGCAGTATTGATGTCGTCAAGAGGCATCGTGTGGGTAATTAAGTCGTCGATATTGATCTTGTTGTCCATATACCAATCAACGATTTTGGGAACATCGGTGCGGCCACGGGCACCGCCGAAAGCAGTCCCTCGCCAGCTACGACCCGTCACTAGTTGGAACGGGCGAGTAGCGATCTCTTGACCCGCACCCGCAACGCCAATTATGCAGCTCTCACCCCAACCTTTGTGACAACACTCCAAGGCTTGGCGCATGACATTCACGTTACCAATGCATTCGAAACTGTAATCGACACCCCCACCGGTGATTTCAACAAGGTGTCCCACCACATCGTCGACTTCACTGGGATTTACAAACTCTGTCATCCCGAACTGACGGCCAAGCGCTTCCCGATCAGGATTTAAGTCGACGCCAATGATTCGTGTTGCACCCACGAGTTTCGCACCTTGAATCACATTCAGGCCAATCCCGCCGAGACCAAATACCGCAACCGTCGATCCGGCTTCGACATTCATAGTAAAGGCCACCGCACCCACACCAGTAGTAACACCGCAGCCGATGTAGCAGATCTTCTCGAAGGGTGCGTCTTCTCGTACTTTCGCCAAAGCAATTTCTGGGAGCACCGTATAGTTTGAGAAGGTAGAACAGCCCATGTAGTGAAGAATGGGTTTGCCGTCGACGGAGAAACGGCTAGAACCGTCCGGCATTACACCACGACCCTGCGTTTCGCGAATGGCTTGGCAGAGATTAGTCTTCGGGTGCAAACAGAAATCGCACTCACGGCACTCCGGTGTGTAGAGCGGTATGACGTGATCCCCCGGTTTCACACTGCTCACTCCCGGGCCAACCTCTTGCACGATCCCGGCACCTTCGTGACCTAGGATCGCCGGAAAAGCCCCCTCGGGATCATCGCCAGAGAGCGTGAACGCGTCCGTATGGCACACGCCCGTCGCTTTGATCTCTACCAAAACCTCACCGGCCTTTGGTCCTTCTAGGTCGACATCCATAACTTCTAGGGGTTTACCGGCGGCGGTCGCCACTGCAGCACGCGTTTTCATTGTTGTATTCCGTACAAGGTAACTGGCGAGAGAGTAAAACACATTCCCCAGGACCATCAAACTCAAGCGGCGCTGTGTAAGGTAGCCGGCTAGGCTAGGCTTGGCTTGGCTTGCTAGGAAATGTCAGGGGTGGATTTCGTCGGCGCGGATGAAACGAAAGACGTACCGGGCGAACGTAGCAAAGACAACGCTAACGGCTTGAATCAGCCCGAGCATGCGAGCTTACCGAAGCATCCCTTCGCGGTGTTCGGCGCTTGCCTGAGCGACGATGATCGGGTTTATTTGGGCGCCGCAACGCCGGGCGGTCTGTGTCACCAACTGACGGACTAACCAACCTGTTACGTCCCGGCTCAAAACCTGGTACCACGAGTTGCGGGAGTCGCTTGCGAAGAAGCCGCTCTATCGCTTTCATCCGACTTCGATCATCGGAGCTTACCAAGGTGTGTGCCCGACCAGTAGCACCGGCCCGGCCCGTTCTGCCGATTCGATGCACATAGTCCTCTGGTACTTCCGGTAGATCGAAATTGACGACATGGGGGAGAAACTCAATATCCAGTCCCCGAGCGGCGATATCTGTAGCGACCAGCACCTGTAGCTCGCCGTTGCGAAAAGATTTGAGCGCTCGGCGGCGAGCGTTCTGGCTTTTGTTACCGTGAATCGGAGCCGCCTTGAAGCCTTCTTTCGCAATACGGCAGGCGAGTCGATTGGCGCCATGTTTCGTCCGTGTGAACACCAGAACTTGGTGCCACTGATGCTCACGCAGTAGGTGAACAAGCAAACTCGCCTTCTGACCGCGTTCCACCGAGTAGGCAAACTGTTCAACTCGATCGGTAGTGCTATTACGTGGGGCTACCTCGACACTCTCCGGGGAGTCCAAATATTTCTCCGCTAAGGCTACGATCTCATTGGAGTAGGTCGCCGAGAACATGAGTGTTTGACGATTCTTTGGCAGGGATTCAGCGATTCTGCGAATATCGGGAATGAATCCCATATCGAGCATACGATCGGCTTCATCGAGCACCCATACTTCTAAGTTTTTGAAGTCAACCGCGCCCCGTTGATGTAGATCCAATAGACGCCCAGGGGTTGCTACGAGCAAATCGATGCCCTCTGCCATGAGTTTTAACTGGGGCTCTATTTTTACGCCGCCAAAGACTGCCGAACACCGAAGAGCAAGGTGTCGTGCATAGGCTGTAGCGCACTCTTTGACTTGC
>JBCCQO010000014.1:0-18448 GCA_039024595.1 Pseudomonadota bacterium
GAATTTGGCTACAGGCCAAAGACTACTGCAGACCCCCCGTAGACGACTTTCCTGACGGTAGTTCATGGGTGCTCGCCTTGCGCAAAATTCGGGAGATACCGGACGGCGGCTTCGACTCCGGTACGCCGAACGTCAGTTATGGACGAGTGGATGACTACGCGCTCTCCAACTGCGGTGGTTACTGGCTGAGCTTTACCGGTGATGAAGACGCAAGTCGTGTTGGCATGAGTGAGAGCGGTGTTGTTACTGGCAATCTGATCAATGCTCCTCGTTGGGCCAGAGAACCCGATATGACACCGGTGTTTTTGGAGGTCGTAAGCTCCTATCTCAAGGGTTCGATTAGTCGAGCGGCGTTGCTCGAGGCAAGTCAGAGAAATCCAGAGGTCCGAGATCTCATGCTAGACACTAGAGCATTCCTACGGGGGGATCCGGAGACCGACCCGTAGCCGTAGCCTCGCCACCTTGGGAAGATTGGGCTGGTGGAAACTAGAACCGCCGCCATATCGGCCGTCGCGCTGACCTGCCGGCGACCACATCCATCAGCTCATCGAGCATACGCAGCGAGAGCCCCCAGATTCGCTTACCCTCATAGAAATAGCAGGGAAGCTTAAGGCGCATTTTGCCGCGCTCCCAAATCATCTCCTCTCGATTGTTCTCGTCCAAGAGAAATTCAAGCGGTACCCAGACCAGCTCGGCAACTTCCTCGTTAGGCTCAAAGCTCACACTCCGGGTAAGATGAAAAACGTAGGGTGAAATGACAAGCGCACCGCGCAAGCGACGATTAACCGCATTTAGGTCGGACAAGCGACCAATACACGGCTCTTGCGTACCCAGTAAGAGCCCTGTCTCCTCTTCCGTTTCGCGTCGAGCAGCGGCAAGCCCATTGCGGTCGCTTGGCTCAAGGCGACCACCGGGAAACGCCATGTGACCAGACCAGGGGTCTTTTTCGTGCTCCGCCCGCTTGATCATCCACACACCGAGTTCGCCGTCATGAAGTTGTAAGATCATCGCAACGGCAGCGCGCCGCGAGACCAGTTTCAGCCACTTATGCTGAGGCTTGTAGGCAGCTAGCCCAGATTCAGCCATTTCTAATAGCGCTAGGGACAAATGCTAATTTCCTTCAGAGACGTCCTGGGACTTATCCTGCAAATCAACCGACTGCCTTTTCTGGGGCTACAAAAGCCCGGATCCACGTGCGCCCGTAAAGACCGGCCTTCGACCAACAAACGGGGCTTTGATTCGAGATCCTACTCGATGGTACACCGCCTAGCCCAGTCACTAAGATCACAAACCCTTCGATAAGCAAACTATGGTGATAAACGCAGAGAGAGACAGTAACGAGCAAGTATTGTTCGTGATGGAGCAGTTGGGCTTCACTTATCGAGCTAAGCCGGCGCTTCGCGGCATTAACTGGCGATGGGAAGAGGGGCAACACTGGGCAGTGCTCGGTGCCAATGGCGCGGGGAAGTCCACGCTAGCCAAGATTTTATCAGCGGAGCTTAAGCATTACTCTGGACAGCTGAATCGTGGAGCAAAGCTACAGCCTTCAGCTATTGCCTTCGTCTGTTTCGAGCAAGGGAGCCTGCGAAGGGATAGAGACAGAAAACTGGACTGCGCTGAGTTCGAAGAGTCCGGCTTCGACTCGGGCACAACGGTAGCGGATTTGCTGCCGGCATTTGAGGCTCGAGATACGCTGTACCAAGAAACCGTTGAGCTCTTGGAGCTTGAATCCCTGCTTGAACGAGGTATTCGCTACCTCAGCACCGGTGAATTCCGCAAAGCGCTTTTTGCGGCCGCACTGCTGGCTCGACCTGAACTTTTAATCTTAGACAGCCCACTAGACGGACTCGACCGGCAGACCCAAGCGCGGCTTGGCACTGCGATAAATAGCCTTATTCGTCGACTGCCCGCCGTGCTCGTCCTGTGCCGTGCGCTCGACGAAGTACCTCAAGCTTGTAGCCACGTTCTAGTACTCGAAACCGGGAAGGCTATGGCGGCAGGCGAGCGTGATCCTGTTTTAAAGCGCACGGATGTGACAGCTAGCTTGAGTGCCCCTAAATTGGTTTTCTCCGTACCGAGTGAAATTCTCGGCCACGCCAAGGAAGAACGTCACGATGCGAGCAATGCCATCGAACTGCACAACGTCAGTGTGAGTTTCGACCGGAAAGCCGTGTTCCGAGACTTGAGCTGGACCCTAGCGAAAGGTCAGCACTGCATGATTAGCGGGCCTAACGGCAGCGGCAAGAGCACCTTGTTAGATTTGTTAACCGGCGACAACCATAAAGCCTATGGTCAACAAGTTTCTCTGTTCGGGCTGCGCAGAGGTTCGGGAGAGAGCGTGTGGGATGTAAAAAATCTGTTTGGTCGGGTAGATGCAAAGATGCAGTTCGCAATCCCCAGTGGCAGCACTACCCTGTCCGTGGTGCTTTCAGGTTTCTTCGATTCTTTGGGTTTAAGAAACCAAGCAAGCGATCAACAAAAGCGCATTGCAAAAAGTTGGCTGGTAGCGCTGGGACTTTCTGAATTCGGAAGCGTCGAGTTCCATACGTTGAGCTTTGGTTTGCAGCGATTGGTGCTCCTTGCCCGGGCAATGGTGAAGGCACCGCCGCTCTTGCTACTTGATGAGGCTACGCTTGCGCTCGACGCCGGCCACCGAAATTTGCTCTTGCGGGCTGTTGAACATGTGATTGCTCAAGGGAAAACGCAGTTGCTCTTCGTAAGCCATACCATTGGCGAACGTCCCTCCTGTATTAACCAACACCTGGAGTTCTTTCCAACCGAATCAGGTTCCACTGTTCGGGTATCGGAGCTTTCGTAGAATGCGGCTGAGGTCGACTCTACCCTTCAACTCGAATCCAACGGACGCGTTAAGGCGCTAATGAACCAATAAAAGCGGCCTTCGAGAGTCATCGAGCGCAAGAGTAACCTTTCAATCCCGTAAGAAGGCACGCAATTCGCGACACCACTCTCCGTAGCAGAATGGCAGTCCGCGCTCCGCAGTACTGCGCGCCGACGCACTGTTTCCACTCAGCTGATAATTTTGCGCCAGCGCTAAGTAGACCTCTGGCGCGTTAGGGGAAATTCGTAAGGCCCGTTCCAAACGGGCAAAACTTGCGTCGAGGGAACCCGCTGTACGAAGCGCAAGCGCCTCTTGTAGAAGACGCTCCACGGGGGCAGAAAGGCCCCTGTCTTTCACTTCTGGAGCTGTTACCGCTGGGGTCGCAGCTCGGTCTTCAGGTATCCGGGCTGCGGGATTTTCCTGCGGCACCGGTACGGGCCCTGTGGCGCAAGCAGACAGAAACAGGGTGACAATCAGTGTTAGCCATAAGCGCATCTGACTCACCCTCTGAACAGTCTTTCAAACCAGTTGCGGACTGCGGACTTCGCACCCGCACAGTCGCTACGTGCCTTTGGTGCTGAGTCCTCTAGGAACGGCAACAATCGAGCACCACTACAGCCCTCACCAGTCAGGGCACCGCTGCTGTCCTCGATACGGTGCAGCTCCACGCCGGAGGGCACAGGGTTTGCGAGTGAGCGACTATCGGCCTTCGCCATGAATTCGGTCCAAATACGCAGCGCCCCAGAAGCTCCGGTGAGCCCGGTGGCTGCGTTGTTATCGCGCCCCACCCACACCACAGCGAGCAGGTCGTCAGAGAAGCCAGCAAACCAGGAATCACGCCCATCATTCGTTGTACCGGTTTTTCCCGCTACGTGAAAGTCTTCATCTAAAGTCCGGTAGACAGAACGCCCTGTACCCTCCCGAACCGCTTCCCTTAGCGCATACTGAATCAAATAGTTTACTCGTTGATCCACTGCCCGCTCGTATTCAGTTGTGTTGGCGCGAATCGTTTCACCCTGCCGATTTACGATAAATCTGATCGCACGCAGCGGAGGGCTGGATCCATCGATCGCTAACGGTAAGTACATTCTGCTCATCGCGAGGGGGGAGTATTCACCGGCACCTAGCGCGAGCGAAGGCACCGCAGCAACGCCTTCTTTGACACCAAGATCCGCCAAGGTTTCAACAATTGCCTGTGTACCCAGATCCTGCGCTAACCTGGCCGTCGCCTGGTTGTATGATCGTGCGAGAGCCGTGTGTAGGAGGACCGTTCCATGCGATTCGCGGTCGAAGTTTCTCGGCGTCCAGCGGCTGCCGTTGTCCATTGCGATAGACACGGGCGAGTCGTCCAAGGGTGTGGCCAGCGTAAAACGCTCCGGTTGACGAAGCGCAGCCAGATAAACAGCGGGTTTGAGCAAAGAGCCGGCGGGTCTGCGCGCATTGAGGGCTCGATTAAAGCCAATCGCTCCGGGTGTACGACCGCCGACAAGGGCAACAACCTCGCCATTGCTGGTTCGTGTAACGACGCTTCCCGTTTGCAGGTCACCGGCGCGGTTGAGGGCGTTCAAGACACTGGTCGTACCGCCCTCTAGAGCCTGCTGCAGTTTGGGGTCGAAGGGCGTAAAAATTTGCAATCCAGCCCTGCCATAATCAGCTCGCTCATACTGTTCGCGCAGCTGCATTCGCACCAGGTCAAGGTAAGCGGGATAGCTATCGGGGCGGGAACCCCGTCTCAGGCCTAAGGGCATGGCCTGCGCAACCAGCGCCTGCTCTTCGTTGATAGCCCTTCCCTCGGCCATAACGCGCAGGACCAAGTTACGGCGCTCAAGAGCACGCTCCGGATTGCGGCGAGGATTGTAGAGACTAGGCCCACGAATCATAGCGATCAGTAGAGCCTGCTGATGAAGTCCGAGTGTCTCCAAGGGGGTGTCGAAATAGTGCAGGGACGCCAGCGCGAAACCGTGAATCGCGCGAGGGCCATCTTGTCCCAAATAAATCTCGTTAAGGTAACTCTCGAGGATCTCCTCTTTCGAATAATGCAATTCGATCAGTACCGCCATCGCGAGTTCGACCAGCTTCCGCTGCACGGTACGGTCCGGACTCAGGTAATAATTCTTCACGAGCTGTTGAGTGATCGTACTACCGCCTGCGACGACTCGGCCTGACTGAATGTTTCCGAGTGCTGCTCGAGCAATGCCTGTGGGTGAAAAACCCCAATGGCGATCAAAATTACGATCCTCGATCAACTTCAAACCGTCTATTAGCGTTTGCGGAGTTTCTTGTAAGCGAAGCAAGAGCCTATCTTCGCCGTGCTTGGGATAAATCCCGCCGATCAGCAACGGCTCCAAACGCAGAAGATCATAGCTATCACCGGCAGCTTTAATGGACTCAACTCCGATCTCACTAAAAGCCACCTTGGCTAAGACCGGTTTTTCCTCCCCATCGGGAAAATCGAACCCGCGGGTGTAGAGGCGTAGCTGCCCACTTGCGAGTTCATAGTCTCCCGGTGAACGAGCGACACCGACGCGACGGTAGCCCAGGAGATCCAGCTCTTCGCGCAGGGCATTCTGATTCACCCGAGCACCGGCATAGAGCTCCAACGGCCTGGCGTAGACCGCAGCCGGTAGCGCAAAGCGCTTATCGTTGAAGGTCGACGTTACGATACCGTCCAGGTAGACACAGAAGGCGAGCAGGACGCATGTGCCTACCAGCAGAATCCGAAGCAGAACTTTTCTTAACACCACCATAGTTCGGAGTGTACTTGCCTCACTAATTAGCAGCTATGCCATCACCCTTTAGCGGGCCGAGCTGCGGACTTTGACTTAGCGTTTTCAAATTCAGGGAGCCTCTAGGCAGGCCGATCGCTAGGAGAACTGGGCGGTTATACCGTTCATCTTTAGGCGAATCGGTGTTTTCTATCGGCATCTGGTCGGAAGGTGGATTAACCGCTGCGGATCGCCAAAAAGCGTCATCCCTGACAGGCTAGGCCGCGCCCATCCGTGGGCGCCGACTTCCTCCGCGATCCATCCGCCTTCCGACCGCCCCACCCGTGAGCATCTTTTTATATTCATAGAGAACTACCCAATGCTCATGGCCTTGCGCATAATGCCGCGCTTTCCAACAGTGAGCAGATTGATGAAGCGATTTAAGGTGTATGGTATCGGCGCAGCACTGGTCGACACAGAGATTCGAGTGAGCGATGAGGATCTGGCGAAGATTGGTGTCGAAAAGGGACTAATGACACTCGTCGATACGGACCGTCGTGCTGAACTGTTGGCGGCGCTTGAAAACCACCTAGTTGAAGCACATCACGCCAGCGGCGGCAGCGTCGGCAACTCATTAATTGCGAGCGCCTCTCTAGGAGGGCCCTGCTATATGAGCTGCCGCGTCGCCGACGACGCAGACGGAGCCATATACGTCGCCGATATGGAGCAGGCGGGAACCAGCTACCCTCCGCCGGTAGTGTGCGACGAGGCCACGGGAAAGTGCCTCGTGCTCGTTACACCGGACGCGGAAAGAAGCATGAACACTTACCTCGGTGCTTCTGCAGGCCTTAGCACCGAACAACTCGACGAACAAGCAATCGTTGACTCAGAGTTTGTTTACATCGAAGGCTACCTGGTTACCTCACCAACGGGCCTGGAAGCAGCCGTTCGCACACGCGAAATCGCGCAGGCGGCGGGCGTACCCGTTGCCCTGAGTTTTTCTGATCCAGGTATGGTCGAGCATTTCCCCGAGCAGTTTAAGCAAATTGTGGGCGATGGCTTGGACCTGGTTTTTGCTAATGAAGCAGAAGCACTCCAATGGACTGGGACCGAAGACATAACCACGGCTGCAAGCGCAATGAAATCCACCGCCAAACAGTTTGCAATTACGCTGGGCGCCGACGGTGCAGTTTGCTTTGATGGGGAACAACTGCACAAGATCGCCGGGCACGCGATCACCGCTGTGGATAGTAACGGGGCTGGCGACATGTTTGCCGGAGCGTTTCTCTATGCGATCACTCATGGCGAAAATGTGGCGACCGCAGGAACGTTTGCGTCTCGCGCCGCCGCTCAGGTGGTTTCCCAGTGGGGGCCTCGCTTAAGAGCGGACCAATATGGGACACTAAAGTCCGATTTTTTTGGTGCCTAGCAGACGAATTCAGAGATTAAGAGGTAAAGAAAGACTAACCGTGACTGATAAGCCAAAGATCAAGCCGGACCCGTTATACCAACTCCTGCGTCAAGAAGACGTGAAAGCCTTTAATGAACAACGGGATAAACTCGATAGCTCGGAACTCAAAAACGGTGACTACCGAGGGCGGGATCTGCGAAACCTAAACGCAGAGGGGCTTGATTTCAGCAACGCCTACTTCCGCAACACCGATTTGTCGGGAATAGATTTTCGTACTACCAATCTTGAGGGTGCTAGCCTCTTAGATGCGAAAGTCAGTGGAGTCTATTTCCCGGACGAATTGAGTCCGGAAGAAATTCGGCTGTCGCTTCAAACCGGTACACGCCTGCGTTATCGCAGATCCTAGCTAACAGCGCGGGAAAGTCCGCAGCTTTCTACCTGCAAGTCGCCTATCTACCTGTGAGCCACCTACCTGTAAGTCACCTGCAGGTCCTATACAGCCAACCGCCAACCGCCAACCGCCAACAGCACAAACATTCCCTAGCACTTTGCAATGGACGACGAGCAGTGGGGTGCCACAAGGACAGTGTTTGCCCTAACCCTGCGAGAGTAAGTCTCTTAGATCAATAATGGCTGCGTTAGCACGGCTGATGTAGGAGGCCATCACCAATGAGTGGTTGGCAAGGAAGCCAAATCCAGTCCCGTTTAGGATCATAGGGCTCCATACAAAATCCTGCGTAGCTTCCAGTTCGCGAATGATCTGTCTCAGGCTGACCTGGGCATTTTTCTTACGCAGCACGTCAGCGAAGTCGACCTCGGCGGCCTTGAGAAAGTGAATCAGAGCCCATGCGGCGCCACGGGATTCATAGAAAACATCGTCAATCTCGTACCAGGGTGTTCTCACCTCTAACTCACTCGGTGTGGCGGTTGATTGAGACGCGTCCGACTCTCCAGCTAAATCCGTGTTCACCCGGCGCTGCCCAACGGATGCGGACAAGCGCTGCGAAAGGCTCCCCAACCTCGTGTTGACGACCGCCAACCACTCTCGCAAGTTGTCGGCTCGCGCGTAAAATTGGGCATCTTGGACTTGGGGGTCCGCCAGGCGCTGAAGATAACTCTGTGTATGCTCCATAGCCTCTCGATAGCTACTCTCGGAAGCCGGTAGAATCCAACTATCGGAGCGAAAGTTCAGACCTGGCTCTGCGATCGCCAAATCAGCGTCTTCCTTTGACTGCGACTGGGAGCGAGAGAAATACTCGCGCATCGCCCGTGCCATATCACGAGATTGTATGAGAGCGCCGTATTCCCAGTTGGGGATGTTGTCGAGATAAACGCCGGGCGGAAACCGATCATTGGAAAGAAAACCGCCCGGTTTATCGAGCAGCGTCTGAACGACGCCAAGCAGCGTGCTTGTGGTGACTGCGCCGGTCACAAGATCATCCGTTGAACCTGGCCCGATCACTGCGTAACTGGCGGCGCGCGCCTTTACGTCGAATTCAGAGGGCGCAATGCTCCAGTAAGCCCCCAGTATGGCCACGGCCACTGCATATAGCAGAAGAGCACCGGCGGCGATGTTGAGCCAGCGCCCTTGCGGCAGATAATCGTCCCCGAAGTTTCGCAAGCGACGCACTAGGCCAGGCGAACTTGTGGAAGACGTTGGTGACTGCGGATCATTCATAGTTGAAAGCTACCACGCTCAATGCTCACTGTGATCTGTCACGCGCTGTGCCGAAGGCGCACTGCGGCGAACGGTAGCGTCTGTACAGGTTTCGCCGGCACTCGTGGTCAAGCACAAGGGTACGAGCTCTCCCTCTCGGGGAGTCGCTTTTAGGCCCATAAGCATAATGTGAAGGCCACCCGGCGCGAGTTCAAGAGTATCTCCTGGCTTGATCAACAGCTCTTCGACCGGACGCATGGAACTCTTTCCCTCCACGGTTCGAGTCTCGTGCAAACTCGCGTTGCCAACACTACTGGCCACACCGGTAATACGAACCGGGTCCGAAGAGGTATTCTCAACCCGCAAGTAACCGGCGGTCATCGGGCGCCCGGGAGGCATCGCCCGCACCCATGGGTCCGCGATAACCAGCGCGGAATTGTGCTGAGCATGTAGCATCGACGAATCCCCGGTTTCATTTGCCCCGACTTCATCAGCCCCGTTTTCATTTGCATAAGTGCCTGAGCCGACGAACAAAGAAAACCCGCATACGGCAGTAAACATATAGCCGACCAAACTCGCTAGTGGACCGTCATGGCGACGTTCGGTGCGCCGACCTAGCCCTCCGTTGCCGATGAAGCGGCACATACGTTTCTCCTGAATTTTGGGGGGTGTGTTCTGCAAGACATTCACCTAGCGTTATAAGCCAATTAGACCTGGTTGGTTGTTGAGCGCTTTTCAGCCTTCGCAAAGCCTGCGTATCGGAGATTCACCGCGCATCGGGAACCAATCAAAGCGGCAGCAATCTTAGCAAATACCAGACTCGGTTCTCTGCTTGCAGGTCCGATCAAGTTACAATACGCGTAGATAGCAGGCCCGAACCGGACTCTGTTAGCGGGTGTTGGGTATGGATTTGATCGCACCAACATCGCATCAACATCGCACCAACATCGCATCAACAAGGAATCGATGCAACGACATAAATTATGCGGATAGTGTTAGGTCTAATGTACGCGAACGTTTTCGAATCAAAACTGCTAGATGCAAATATGCAGGCACTTGTTACTCTGTTTGAAACGCAGATTTTGAGATTTTCTGTTGGGCTGAGGTTTTACGGGGATGAGGTTTTAGGGTGAATAGATCACTGAACCTCAAGCTTGCACTCGCATCGCTGGTCGGCTTCTTTACAATCGTAGCGAGCCTTGGAAGCGTGGCTCAAGAGCGCGAATCCGCTCCGGCATATCTTTCGTCTCTCTCGCCTAGCTCGTCATCGGCCTCTCTGCTACCGCAAGAACCTCAGACTCTGACACTTGGCGCTGCGCCCGCGGAACCGGTGTTCCTGCCCGTGGAAGAGGCCTACCAGCTTGCCGCTGAGCAGGTTGGTCCCAACGAAATTCTATTGCTATGGCAGATACAGCCAGGCTACTACCTTTATCGCCACTCCCTAGAGTTCGTCGCTACTCGTAACGGCGAGCCGGTTGCGGTATCCAACGTGCTTCCGCCGGGACTTGAGCGAGAAGACGAATACTTTGGCAAGGTGGAGGTCTACTACAGCGAATTGGCCGCGCGCTTGCGCTTTGATGCGCCACTTGCAGGCCACGCGCTGGAGGTCACTTCGCAAGGCTGTGCCGATGCGGGCTTGTGCTATCCGCCGCGCACGCAATTTTTTCAGCTTGACGCGACCACGGCAGCTCAAAAAAGTGCAGATTCGGCGAGCGTGACAATCACCGAACTGGCAGCCCGCGACGCCAGACAGCCCGCGGCCGAGCGCTCAACGAGCAGTGCACCTGCTAGCTTCAGTGTGCTGTCTTTGATGCTCATGGCGGCCTTTGCCTTCGCGGGTGGTCTTATTCTCAACCTCATGCCATGCGTTCTTCCTATTCTCTCTTTGAAGGTCATCAGCTTTACCTGCTCCGCTCCGGAAGTACGTCGGCAACACGGTGTTTTTTACAGCCTTGGCGTACTCTGCAGCTTTCTGGCGGTAGCGCTGCTACTCCTCAGTCTTCGCAGTGGAGGCCAGGCGATTGGATGGGGATTTCAATTGCAGTCAACCGGTTTCGTGGTTGCACTGGCCTATCTTTTCGTGGTGCTCGGTTTGTCGCTAAGTGGTTTAGTGCAACTGGGCGGTGCGCGATTCATGAATTTAGGCAACTCCCTTGCCGAGCGAGACGGTCCCAGTGGCAGTTTTTTCACCGGTGTACTCGCCGTGCTTGTCGCCAGCCCTTGTACCGCTCCATTTATGGGAAGCGCGCTCGGCTATGCCTTGGTGCGGCCCCCGTTCGAAGCACTAGTGGTTTTCGCCGCACTGGGACTTGGCATGGCGGCTCCCATGTTCGCGCTGTCTCATAGCGAACTAGCGCGGCGCTATATGCCCAAACCTGGCGAGTGGACAGAGAAATTAAAGCAATTTCTCGCCTTTCCGCTGTATGCGACGGCCCTGTGGCTGTTCTGGGTCGCTGGTCGCCAAGTGGGTATCGACTTCATGGCCGCGACACTCCTTGGAGCCTTGCTATTGGCGCTGGGTATTTGGCTTTGGAGCAGCGGTGGCGTATTCATACGCAGTGTGTCGGTCATCTGCTTAGTCATCGCGACGTCACTAGCGCTTTGGAGGCCGGAGCTGGGTGAACCAGGCAAGAGCAGACTTCCCATGGGTGCTATAGCCTATTCACCGGAACGCTTAGCGGAGTTACGACGCTCCGGTCGTGACGTGTTTGTCGACGTCACCGCCGATTGGTGTATTACCTGCTTAGCGAACGAACGAGCGGTACTTGCGACCGATGCGGTACAGGATGCGTTTCGACAACAGGACGTGGTGTACATGGTCGCAGATTGGACGGACTACGATCCGGTAATCGCTGATTTCGTTGAGAGCCATGGACGAAGTGGAATTCCCCTGTATGTAGTTTATGCGGGGGAGAAGTCGCCAAAGGTCCTGCCACAAATTCTGCGCAAGCAAACGGTCCTGGGTGCGCTACCCAATACAACTCAACCTCGACTAGCTGTACGGAATTAGCAAAGGTCCGATAACAAAAGCTCAGTTAGCGCTGACCAAGGGCTGTAATTCCTCAAAAATGTCGCTAAATGCACTAAAGTGCGCCTAAATCCTAAAAAAGACAGCGAACGCTGGACAAACAGAGAAGTTTCGGGAACACTTCATTGTAATAACGATTAGTTGTGTTCTTTTATGGCGCGCGTTCTGGTTCTTCACGGACCCAACTTAAACCTCTTAGGGCAGAGGGAACCCGGTATTTACGGGGATGCTACTTTGGATGGCATAAACTCAAAGCTCGAGCAACTTGCCGACGAAGCAGGTGTGAGTTTGCGCTGCTGTCAGAGCAATTCAGAAGCAGAGCTCATCGATACCGTCCACAAAGCAGCGGCAGACGATACAGAATACGTTTTGATAAACCCTGCCGCTTTTACCCACACTTCGATAGCGTTGCGAGATGCCTTAGCCGCTAGCGAACTGCCCTTCTTCGAAATACATATCTCCAACGTGCACGCTCGCGAGCCGTTTCGACATAACTCTTATTTTTCAGACCTTGCCCAAGGAGTGATTTGTGGCTTTGGTCCGCAGGGATACGAGCTGGCGCTTCGCCACGTTCTGAGCCGAATCTAATAAAAGAGAGAATCGCATGGATATTCGCAAGGTCAAAAAACTCATCGAACTCCTCGAAGAAAGTGGGATTGGCGAAATCGAGATCAAAGAGGGAGAGGAGTCTGTTCGAATCAGCCGTGGCGCACAGGCAGCGCCCGTCGCACCCGTTAACTATGCGGTAGCGCCGCCACCGGCACCCGCAGCTCCCGCAGCACCGATGCCGGCAGCGTCGCCCGCACCGACGCCAGCAGCCGAAGCCGATTCGTCCAGTGCAGCTGACGTAGCGGGCAACGTCGTTAAATCGCCGATGGTGGGCACCTTTTACCGCTCACCTTCACCGTCGACTCCGGCCTTCGTCGAGGTTGGCGCTACGGTCAAAGCCGGCGATGTCTTGTGCATCGTCGAGGCCATGAAAATGATGAACCAGATCGAAGCCGACGTCTCCGGCACGGTCGAAGCCGTGCTCGTGGAAAACGGCGAACCTGTCGAATTTGATCAGCCTCTGTTCTCCATCGTTTAGCGCGACGGAGGGCTTGCTATGCTAGAAAAAGTTTTGATCGCAAATCGCGGAGAGATCGCGCTGCGGATTCTTCGTGCTTGTAAGGCTATGGGCATTCAAACGGTCGCTGTCCATTCAAAAGCAGATGCAGATCTAATGCACGTACGACTGGCGGACGAATCTATTTGTATCGGTCCCGCTGGAGCCTCGGAGAGCTACCTGCACTCCCCTGCCATCATCGCCGCTGCGGAAGTTAGCAACGCAGACGCTATTCATCCAGGCTATGGATTCCTGGCGGAAAACGCGGATTTCGCCGAACAGGTAGAGAAGTCGGGCTTCACTTTTATCGGACCCAGATCTGAAACCATTCGCCTGATGGGCGACAAAGTATCTGCTAAGGAAGCAATGATACAAGCCGGCGTACCGGTGGTCCCTGGTTCCGACGGCCCGCTGAGCGACGATCCGGACGCCATGCTGGAGACCGCACGGCAAGTTGGCTACCCGGTGATCATCAAGGCGGCGGCCGGCGGTGGCGGGCGCGGCATGCGGGTAGTCCATAACGAAGCCGCATTGGTGAACTCGGTACAAATCACCAAAGGAGAAGCCGCCGTCGCTTTCGGCTCCGATGTGGTTTACATGGAGAAGTATCTCCAGCGGCCGCGTCACGTCGAAATCCAGGTAATTGCGGACGGGGAAGGCAATGCAATACACCTCGGCGATCGCGATTGTTCGTTGCAGCGTCGCCATCAAAAAGTCATCGAAGAAGCACCGGCGCCTGCGATCGACGATGAGGCTCGCCGGGCCTGCGCGGAATCTTGTATTAAAGCGTGCCAGGAGATTGGTTACCGAGGCGCAGGAACCTTTGAATTTCTCTATGAAGATGGCTGCTTCTACTTTATCGAGATGAATACTCGGGTCCAGGTTGAGCATCCCGTCACCGAGCTCATCACCGGCGTCGACATCGTGCGTGAACAAATTCGCATAGCCAGCGGCATGCCTATCTCCGTTGCGCAAGAAGATGTGACTTTCACTGGGCATGCGCTTGAGTGTCGAATAAATGCAGAAGATCCGCAGAGCTTTCTCCCCTCCCCGGGCCGCATCACCACGTTCCATGCGCCCGGCGGACCGGGAATTCGCGTCGATTCGCATATTTACGACGGCTACACGGTTCCACCCTTTTACGATTCGCTGATCGCGAAAGTAATTAGCTACGGCGAGGACCGAGAGCAGGCCATGGCTCGGATGCAGCAAGCACTCGATGAGCTGGTGATCGGGGGCATTCGTACGAACACGTCCTTACACCGAGAGCTGGTTAGAGATGCGTCGTTTATGGCCGGCGGTGTCAGCATTCATTACCTGGAAAGCAAGCTCGAAGACGGATAGCGCTTCGATCTCTGCGCCGCAGGGGTGTTTCTTCAATGGCTTGGATCCAACTGCGGCTGAACTGTGAGAAGGACCGCGTCCCGGAAGCAGAAGAGGCGCTTCTAGGGTTGGGCGCGTTATCGGTCACACTAGAAGACCGGGCTGACCAAGCCCTGCTAGAGCCCAAGGTGGGAGAAACCCCGCTGTGGGATGCGGTTCGCGTCACCGCACTGTTTCCTGCGGACGCGGAGTTAGTCGCTCATTCCAAAAATCTGGCACACCTTAACCAAGGGCAAGCGCCAGCACCTGAGATCCTGGAAGATAAAGATTGGTCTCGCGCCTGGATGGAGCACTATCAACCCATGGCCTTTGGCACTCGCTTGTGGATCTGCCCCAGCTGGACCGAACCACCAAAAGCAGATGCGATAAGCCTGCTGCTAGATCCAGGACTTGCCTTTGGAACCGGCACACACGCTTCAACGGCGATGTGCCTGAAAGCGCTCGACCAAGCGGTCACACCGGGTATGCAGATAGTTGATTATGGCTGCGGCTCAGGTGTGCTGGGCGTTGCTGCAGCCTTGCTGGGAGCGGATAGAGTGCTTTGTATCGACAACGACCCGCAAGCGCTGGATGCGACACGCGCGAACGCGGAACGGAACCGGATCGGAAGCGGAACGCTGCGTTGTGACCCGCCAGAAGCGCATTTCCGAGATTGGCAAAACAAAGCCGACCTTGTAGTAGCCAATATCCTAGCGGGGCCCTTGAACATGCTCGCCGAATCGCTGTGCGATTTTCTCAGGCCCGGCGGCGCACTGGTGCTTGCAGGTATCTTGGACTCCCAGGCCGAAGCGCTACTGAACCGCTACAACGCGCTCACCGCGCTTACGAGCGAGCTGAAAATTCACGAACAAACGGACGAATGGGTCTGTCTTGCGACAGAGTTGTAGCCGCCCCGCCATCCCCATGCTAAAGATTCACCGCCCTAGTCCCGTACGGACAGGAGAATTCAACTATCTCGTCGGTTTAACGCTCGAAATTCATCTGTCCAGCCTTTTTTGCCGGAGTTGCCTCGCGTAGTATTGCGATCCTTTTTCTACGACTCACTCCACCGCACGCTCTATTCGATCATGCTGTCCATTGGACCCTATCAATTACGTAATAACGTCGCGCTAGCCCCGATGGCGGGTGTAACAGACTTGCCCTTCCGCCGGCTGTGCGCGCGCTTCGGAGCGGGCTTGCTGGTTGGAGAAATGATTCATAGCGACCCCAAACTACGCCAATCCACCAAGAGTATTCTGCGACGACAGTTTGACCTAGCGGAAGGGTCGATTGGACCGAGATCGGTACAGCTAGTTGGGAATGAGCCGCTGCTTATGGCCGAAGCCGCTCGTTTTAACGTGGCCGCTGGGGCACAAGTCATAGATATCAATATGGGTTGCCCGGCAAAAAAAGTTTGTAAAAAGGCGGCCGGATCTGCGCTTCTCGCTGACGAAAAACTGGTGAAAGAAATACTCGTGGCGGTGGTCGCTGCCGTCCCGGTTCCAGTGACGCTGAAAATTCGCACCGGTACGGAACCCTCAAAACGCAATGGACCTAGCATCGCGCGAATTGCCGAGGACGCTGGGATCGCTCTGCTCTCCGTACACGGACGCACCCGTGCCTGTGCATTTCGCGGTGAGGCAGAACACGATACAACAGCCAGAATTGTCGAGGCCGTGAACATACCTGTGTTGGCGAACGGAGATATAGACTCTGCGAACCAAGCAGTGAAGGTGCTCCAGCACACAGGGGCGGCGGGGATCATGATTGGCCGCGCGGCCCAGGGAGCGCCATGGCTGCTCGGACTGATCGCTAATAGGATTCAAGGCAAGGCCTGCATAGAACCTGAACTGCGTATTCAACATCAGATTCTCCGCGAGCATGTGCGAGAGCTGCATCGTTTTTACGGTGACTATTTGGGAGCAAGAATCGCGCGCAAGCACGTGGGCTGGTGCTTCTCCCGGCTGGGGAATTACGAAGAAGTTCGCCGGGGCTTCAATACGCTTGAAAACCCAAATGACCAAGTTTTGTTTTTAGACGACGTGTTTAACGAATTAGATCGACAGGAACTAGCTGCATGAGTAGAGCCGAAATTTTGGCTGAAAGCGCTGCCCTTGCACCAAGCAACAGCACAACAACTTTTGAACTAACCCAACCAATGGAAGCGGCCACCGTCTCGTCCCTGCGGGAGGCGGTCGACTTGTTTGTCCGTCGCTATCTCGACGAAATGGATGGCGAACTGGGAACGGATTTCTATGATTTAGTCCTCAGCGAAGTGGAAGGCCCTATGTTGCAAGCGGTGATGGAATACACCCGTTACAACCAAACCAAAGCTGCGCAGATGCTTGGACTGAACCGCGGCACACTTCGCAAGAAACTCAAGCAGCACCATGTTTTTGATCGCCGGAGCAAACCTCGATGAGTGCTTTGCCGGTAAAGCGCGCGCTGATCAGCGTTTCGGACAAGAACGGCATAGTTGGATTCGCCCGTGCCCTGCACGAATCCGGCGTTGAGTTGCTCTCCACTGGAGGCACCTACCGGCTACTCGAGAGTGAAGGAATTCCTGTAATTGAGGTGTCTAGCTACACCGGCTTTCCCGAGATGATGGACGGGCGAGTAAAGACCCTCCATCCGAAAATCCATGGAGGCATACTCGCAAGACGCGGACAAGACGACCAAGCACTAGCAGAGCATGAAATTAGGACCATCGATCTAGTCGTTGTGAACCTGTATCCGTTCGAGCAAACGATTGCTCGAGAAGACTGCACGTTCGGATTGGCAATCGAAAACATCGATATCGGCGGTCCCAGCATGGTGCGAGCTGCGGCGAAGAATCATGCTTGGGTGGGGATCGTAACCCAGGCGACCGACTACGATCGTGTCTTGCGGGCCATGAGCGACCACGATGGAGCCCTTCCCGCAGAACTGCGCAGAGACTTAGCGGTGCGTGCGTTTGAACACACCGCCGCCTACGACGGCGCCATAGCGAATTACCTCGGCAAGCAACTGAGCGATCAGTCCGAGGACCGGTTCAGCCGGACGGTGAATCTACAATTTCACAAGGTGCAGGAGCTACGTTATGGAGAGAATCCGCACCAACAGGCTGCATTTTATCGTGAGCTGAATCCAGCTCCAGGTACGATCTCAAGCGCAACGCAAGTCCAGGGCAAAGAACTTTCCTTTAACAACATCGCGGACAGCGATGCGGCCTTAGAGTGCGTGCGACAGTTCGCCGAGACTGCCTGTGTGATCGTGAAGCACGCAAACCCCTGTGGCGTTGCGATCGGAAGCAACTGCCAAGACGCCTACGAACGCGCGTTCGCGACTGATCCAGAGTCAGCGTTTGGCGGCATCATCGCCTTTAATCGTGAACTGGATGAAGCGACCGCCAGAGCAATCGTCGACAAACAGTTTGTGGAAGTCCTTATCGCACCGAGCCTCAACGAAGGCGCAAGGTCTGTTTTAGAGAGTAAAAAAAACGTGCGCGTGCTAACGACGGCCCAGCTACACGCTGCGACAGCCAGCTGGGATTACAAACGGGTCAGTGGTGGCTTGCTTGTTCAGGATACGGATCTGGGCGCTATTTCGACGGAAGATCTTCAGGTCGTCAGCAAGCGTAAACCCAGCGATACCGAGTTAGCCGATTTGCTGTTTGCCTGGCGCGTTGCAAAATTCGTTAAGTCCAACGCGATTGTTTACACGGCACGGCAACAAACGATTGGTGTTGGTGCGGGGCAAATGAGCCGGGTTAATTCCGCAAGGATCGCAGCGATCAAAGCCGAACACGCGGGTTTCGATGTCAGCGGGTCGGTCATGGCCTCGGACGCCTTCTTCCCTTTCCGCGATGGCATAGATAATGCGGCAGCGGTCGGTATTCGTGCGGTAATCCAGCCCGGTGGCTCCGTGCGCGATGAAGAAGTGATCACCGCCGCCAATGAGCATGACCTGGCCATGGTTTTCACCGGCATGCGTCATTTCAGACACTAATCTCAGACACTAATCCAACACTAACTCAGACATTAGGATGAATATTCTCGTTATCGGTAGCGGTGGCCGGGAACACGCCTTGGCATGGAAGCTCGCTCAAGCAGAGAAAGCGACTACCGTGTTCGTTGCTCCGGGCAACGCGGGTACGGCTCTCGAGCCAAGTATGCGCAACGTGGACCTAGATGCGACCGATTTCCCAGCGTTGATCGCATTTGTCGAGGCGCAAGATATCGCCTTTACGATGGTTGGACCAGAAGCACCTTTGGTTGATGGGATAGTCGACTACTTCACGGAGCGAAAGCACCGCTGCTTTGGGCCATCGGCAGCGGCTGCCCAGCTAGAAGGCTCTAAGGC
>JBCCQO010000015.1:0-18089 GCA_039024595.1 Pseudomonadota bacterium
GGTGCTTCGGTGCTCTTCTCGCCATGGCTCTTCTTTAACGAAGTGAGCAAAGTCTGCTTGTCTTCATCGGACACAACCTCTTCGGCGGAGGTGTGCGGAAGACCCGCGTCTTTCATTTGCGCGAGCAGCCTATCTACTGACGCCCCGACGGTCTCTGCGAGTTGTTGTACTGTTACCTGCGCCATAGCGCTGTCTCCCTAATCGCCTAAATACCCGGTTACTAACTCTTGGGTGCCTAGGCTGATTCCTCCGCAAACCAGGGCGCACGGGCGGTCATGATTAACTCACCGGCGCGTTCTTCCGTCATACCTTCGATGTCCATAAGCTCATCGATGCTCTGCTCTGCGAGGTCTTCCATTGTTACTACCGAACGGCTCGCAAGTAGGTAAGCGAGTTGCTTATCCATACCATCCATCGTTAAAAGGTCTTCCGCAGGTTCTTGTGAGCCAAGTTGTTCCTCAGTCGCGATCGCCATGGTGAGTAGCGCATCTTTCGCGCGGGCACGCAGTTCCTCGGCAATTTCCTCATCAAACCCATCGATAGAGGTCATCTCCTCTAGGGGAACGTAGGCGACTTCCTCAAGCGAAGTAAAACCCTCATCGACCAGGATGCCAGCGACGTCTTCATCGACATCGAGCTGAGCCATAAACGTTTGGATTACCTGGCCGGCCTCGGACTCTTGCTTTTCAAGGGCTTCATCAACGCTCATTACGTTGATGGTCCAGTCAGTCAACTCGCTCGCTAGACGCACGTTTTGTCCGGCTCGTCCGATCGCCTGGGCAAGATTGTCTTCCGCCACAGCCACATCCATGGTGCCGTTTTCCTCGTCAACCACGATCGACTCGACTTCCGCAGGAGACATCGCGTTAATCACCAGCTGAGCCGGATTGTCATCCCAAAGGACGATGTCTACACGCTCGTTATCGAGCTCATTAGATACCGCTTGCACACGAGAACCACGCATTCCTACACAGGCACCCACCGGGTCTATCCGTTGGTCATTGGTCTTTACCGCTATTTTTGCCCGCGAACCTGGGTCTCGAGCTGCGCTGCGTATCTGAATAACCTCCTCAGATATCTCCGGGACCTCGATCTTGAACAGTTCGATTAGCATCTCTGGGCACGCGCGACTCAGGATTAATTGGGGCCCGCGTGCCTCGGTGCTGATCTCGGTCAGAATCGCGCGAACGCGGTCGTTGATTCGAAAAGTCTCACGACCCACTAACTGATCCCGCGGCAGCAGACCCTCAGCATTGTTGCCCAAGTCAACAATCACATTATCGCGGGTAACTTTTTTAACGGTGCCCGCTACGAGTTCGCCAACGCGTCCGTCGTATTGTTCTACAACCTGCGCCCGCTCCGCATCGCGCACTTTTTGCACGATGACCTGCTTCGCCGTTTGTGCGGCGATCCGTCCAAATTCGACGTTTTCAACCTGCTCTTCGTACACATCCCCCGGCTTCAGGCTTGGATCTTTTTCTATTGCCTCTTCCGTGGTGAACTGAGTACCGAGCAGCGCGAGTTCGTCGTCGGGCACGACCAACCATCGCCGGACCGATTCGTAATCCCCGGTTTCCCGATCGATCGTGACATCGATGTCCGCATCTTCGTCGTAGCGCTTTTTGGTAGCCATAGCGAGCGCTGACTCGATCGCTTCGAAAATAATGTCTTCTGAGACACCTTTCTCGTTTGATACCGCCTCTGCTACCAGCAGGATTTCTTTAGTCATTCCTTAAACCTCATTCACCCTTGGTCGCGGTTCTTATTCTCCGCGCCAAACGATCTGCGCTCTGTCGACGCTGCCATAAGGCAACAGATACTCGTGGTCATCCACAAGGACAACAACATCCTCTCCCTCGACACCCCGCAGAATGCCCTTGAACTTTCGTCGGCCCTCGAAAGGCTGACGAAGTTTTAGTTCCAAGTGTTCTCCTGCGTACAGGGAAAACTGTTCCAACGTGAATAGTCGTCGGTCTATTCCAGGCGAAGAAACCTCCAGGATGTACTCACCACTGATGGGTTCCTCAACATCCAGTAGCGTTCCAAGCTGATCGCTAACACGAGCGCAGTCGTCTACCTGTACGCCGTCTTCGCCATCTATATAGATACGAAGCAAGTTGTTCTTGCCTCGGGTCTGGTACTCCAAACCCCAAAGCTCAAAGCCAATAGCCTGAACCGTCGGCTTCAGCAATTCATACAAACGCCGCTCTCTTGCCGTCACCTTGATTCCTCGTCGTATCGAAAAACTGTCACGCGAGTCATTGCACAAGCAGATACTCGAGCTGCTAAAAACACCGGCGTCTAGCCCGAATACCGATTGAACACACTAAGGCTGCTTCTCCTCGGCATTCCAAAATACCGCCGCGCTGCCCCAGAAAGATCAATAACTATTAAGTTCAATAAAAAAGCCAATAAAAAGGCCAATAAAAAAGCCCCATAAGGGGCTTCTTAAGTTGCGCTGGCGGCTTACTAAGCCAACGCGATTTTGGTAGCGGGGGCCGGATTTGAACCGACGACCTTCGGGTTATGAGCCCGACGAGCTACCAGGCTGCTCCACCCCGCATCAATACTTCACTTCCTATCGTGCGTTCGCCTTAAACATGAGCAAACGAAGGCACTGCTTTTAGACGGTGCGAACCCCCAGGTGTCCGACCGCAACGTCATGGCCACTCAGTCTTAACTGTACGGCCCGTCGTTGAAGGCCGCGTATTATAGGTTCGGCCTTTGGGCAACGCAACACACTAGTATGCCAATAGTTTCCTTATCGCCAGACCGTATGCATTGACCGCACTGGTAGCTATACGAGCCTTTCACCCGTCACACTTTTCCTCTCTGGAGCGCTACTAACGTTCAGAGGCGCTCGGGCGTTTTACCCACAGGTGTTTTACCTACAATGGGCGACGGCTAAGATCTTACTGAGTCGTGCGAGGGAGGCGTTGTAACCAAGGAGACGTTGTAAATGGTGCCGAAGGGGGGACTTGAACCCCCACGCGCATAGCGCACTACCCCCTCAAGATAGCGTGTCTACCAATTCCACCACTTCGGCTAAATTTTTGTTGCTAGTTTTATCGAATCCTTCTTAATCTTAAAGCAAAGCGTTCCCGCAAATCGGCTTCTGCTTGTGTGAGCTGATGCTATCTAAGACATTCTTTATGCCAGTTCACCGATCGCGTTCGCGGCTCAGAGTTCTGGCAGATCACTCTCTAAATCGACGCCCAGCTCTTCACCCTGTAAAGCGGGTATATCACTAGAAGGCATTTCAGGAACATCAATACTGGGCAGTTCGTCCACCGTTGATGGCGCTTGCTCTGCGGCCGCTTCAGGAATCGGTAAGTCGAACTCGTCGACCGATGTCGTCTTGTTCTTCGCGATCACAGCCAAACCGAAGCTGGTCGCAAAAAACAGTGCAACCATCCAGGCCGTGGTTTTGGTGAGAACGTTACCACCGCCGGAACTCCCAAACAGAGTTTGCGAGGCGCCCGCTCCAAAAGAAGCGCCCATATCCGCACCTTTACCTTGCTGCAACATGATCAAACCAATGATCGCAAGGGCGAGCAACAGATGTACCACCAAGATCAGCTGCTCTGTAAGTTCCGCGTTCATAGTTCCTAACGACCTTTCCTAAATTACTTGTTACCTAACTTTCTGCTTTCTTAACGCCAGCTACTCTTAGCTCAACGCCTCTTTATCTTGAAGCATGCTTCAGCTCAGATCTCTCTAGCTCGAAGTTGTCGCGGCTGCGATGATCTGCGAGAAAGCTTCTGCATCTAATGACGCCCCGCCGACAAGCGCACCGTCTATATCCTCTTTCGCGAACAAGTCGCCGGCGTTGCCAGCTTTAACGCTCCCGCCATAGAGGATACGGGTGTTACTACCATGGTCCGTGTCCATTCCGGCTAGAAGCATCCGAATGTGCGCATGCATATCCTGCGCTTCTTCCGGTGTCGCCGTCAGCCCTGTCCCAATCGCCCAAACCGGTTCGTAAGCCACGACCGCATCGGCCAAACTGCCAAAGTCTCCCAGCGCTCCGAGGACTTGTTTCTCGACCACAGCCTCCGCCTCGCCTGCTTCACGCTGATCGCGCGTTTCTCCCACGCAGACAATCGGCGTAATCCCCGACTCTCGTGCTGCGCCGGCCTTAGCTGCTACAAGCGCGTCCGACTCCTGGTGGTACTGGCGCCGTTCCGAGTGACCGACAATAACCCAACGGCACCCCACATCAACGAGCATCGATGGTGACAACTCACCGGTAAAGGCACCGGAATCCATATGGCTGCAGTCCTGCGCGCCCACCTCTACCATTGACGCCGCTGCAGCAAGGATTTGGCTGACCTGTTCAACGTATAAAGCAGGTGGACAAACCACGGCCTGGAAATGCGATTTCGGCATCCGCTCTAACAACCCAGAGACTAATTCCCGGTTTTTGGAGCTGGATCCGTGCATCTTCCAGTTAGCAACGACCAACGGTTGGCGTGCCATCATCGGCTCCTCGGTTGGAGGGCGCGCAATACTACCCAAGCTCCGTTGCCGGAGCAAGAATTGCTGGGACTCTTAAGTGACTTAGAGTTGGGCGCTGGCTCAAGCCGCAGCCAGTTCGGCGACTCGATCCGCCAAAGACTGGCACAGGCTTTCAACCTGATCTTCATCTTTACCTTCAATCATCACGCGTACGACCGGCTCAGTGCCGGAAGCACGCAGCAATACGCGGCCCGTATTACCCAGGCTGGTTTCGGCGTCTTTAACCGCATCCTGCACCGCATCGGAGCTGCATAGGGCTGCGCCGTCGCTGACTTTGACATTAATCATAGTCTGCGGCAGCAGTGGCATTTCTTCGAGCATAGACCCCAGGGGCTTCTCCGCTTCACGTATCGCATAAAGGACTTGCAACGAGGACACGATACCGTCACCGGTCGTGGTTACGTCAGAGCAGATAATGTGTCCAGAGGATTCACCTCCGAGATGCCAACCTTGCTGTTCCATGAGTTCGCGTACATAGCGGTCACCAACTTTGGCGCGGACAAACTGTAGTCCTTCATCTTGTAGTGCCAACTCGAGGCCGAGGTTGGACATCAAAGTACCTACCACGCCGGCATCGGAACCGCCGGTTCGTAACCGATGCTTGGCAATAACATAGATCAGCTGATCGCCATCAACCGGCTCACCGTTCTCATCGACAAACAACACTCGGTCGCCATCACCGTCATAAGCAATCCCTACATCGCAGTCTCGAAGGCGCACTACCTCGGCTAGAGCCTGCATATCGGTCGATCCGACACCTTGATTGATATTGAATCCATCGGGCGTCACACCGATCGGAATGACTTCCGCTCCGAGCTCCGCCAGCACGCTGGGCGCAATGGAATAAGTGGCGCCGTTGGCGCAGTCCACCGCCACACGCAAACCGCGAAGACTGAAGCCTTCGGGAACCGTCGACTTGCAAAATTCAATGTATCGGCCGGCGGCGTCCACGAGCCGTTGGACTTTGCCGATATCGTGCGACTGGACACAGACTAGCGGCTCGTCAATTTCCGCTTCGATGGCAAGCTCAACCTCATCCGCAAGCTTCGCCCCCTCGGAGGAGAAGAACTTAATTCCATTGTCGTAGTAGGGATTGTGGGAAGCGCTGATGACGATACCCGCATCGGCGTTTTGCGTACGTGTCATTAAGGCAACAGCGGGTGTCGGCATAGGCCCGAGCAGTTTTACATCTACGCCCGCCGCGACTAGACCTGCTTCCAGGGCGGATTCAAACATGTAGCCCGAGATTCGAGTGTCCTTGCCGATGATGACGGAACACCGTCCCTTGCCGTTGACCCCCCGGGCAAACACGCGGCCACAGGCCCACCCCAGTTTTAGAACAAAATCCGGCGTGATCGGAGCCTCACCCACGAGTCCTCGAATTCCATCGGTACCGAAGTAGCGTTTAGTCACAGCGCCTCTGCCTCCCTGACGGCTTGATACACACGCATCATGTCAGCGGTTTCTACCACATCGTGGACACGGAGTATCGAAGCACCCCGCTGAAGTGTGATCAAGGCCAAAGCAAGACTTCCAGCGAGACGCTCTGCGACGGGTTTGCCGGTGATCGCGCCCACCATCGACTTTCGCGATACGCCGACGAGAAGCGGATAGCCCAGAGTCGCTAGCTGTTTGAGCCCGCGTACAAGAGCGAGATTGTGCTCGAGCGTCTTCCCAAAACCAAACCCCGGGTCTAGCAAAATCTTCTGAGAAGAAATACCAGCCGCCTCGCAAGCATTGGCTCGCATCTGCAGAAAGCCCATAACATCAGCGACGGCGTTGTCGTAAGCCGGAGCTTCTTGCATCGTTACTGGGCTACCTTGCATATGCATCAGGCAGACCGGCAAGCCAAGCTCGGAAGCGGCCTCCAAAGCCCCTTCTCTTTGTAAAGCGCGAACATCATTGAGCATTCCCGCACCCAACTCGGCGGCGGCGCGCATCAATTCGGGGCTACTCGAATCTACAGAAACAACCGCATCACAGCTATCTGCAAGCGCCTCAACAACCGGTAGGACGCGATCCATTTCTTCTTGCAAGGAAACAGCAGCGGCACCGGGACGGGTTGATTCTCCCCCCACGTCCAGTATCTGTGCGCCTGCGTCCACCATCGCGGTCGCTTCGGTCAGCAGAGAATCAAGGGCTGGTGTTCCATTTCGAATCCAACGCCCCCCATCGGAAAACGAGTCGGGCGTAATGTTCAGTACGCCCATAAGAGCAGGCTCGGACAAATCCAAGGTACGAGTACCGCAGCGGAGAATTAGGTTCGACTGATGCATAAGCTGGCGTTGATCGGTGTTGTCAGATCCGTGGGCATGTGGGTTCAGAGCTTGGATCCTCGTTAACCCGCTTACTCAAGGCCATCGCTCTCTCAAAAGCGACGCTAAACCAAAGCCATGAGGGACCCAGGAAAGGGGGACTTATTGACGTAAAAACGAAACGGTTTTCAACCAATGTTAAAACGAAAAAGGCGACCGCTAGGTCGCCTCTTGAAATCCCATGGACAGCAAAGAATGAGTGTCAGTGCTCTCCCGCCGGCCCACCAATAGGCCCACTGCGGTCGGGCGCATCACCGGTGGCCGGAGCAGAGCCTGATCCACCATCTGGTCCTCGGCGATCCCAGTCTGCGGGCTCACGCGGTATTTTACCGTCCATAATATCGTCGATTTGATCGGAATCGATGGTCTCATACTGCATCAGCGCATCGGCCATTACATGTAACTTTTCGACGTGCTCCTCGAGGATTTCCTCAGCTCGTTTATAGCAACTGTCAATGATGCTACGTACTTCCGAATCGATGAGACGGGCGGTCTCTTCGGACATCCCCTTCGATGCCTGAGTAGCACTGCGGCCTAGGAACACCTCGTCGCCCCCTTCGTCGTACATCAGTGGACCGAGCTTGTCTGAGAGGCCCCACTTGGTGACCATGTTGCGAGCGATTTCCGTCGCGCGCTCAATGTCATTGGAGGCACCGGTAGTGACGCCGTCTTTACCGAGCGTCATTTCCTCGGCGATACGCCCACCAAACAAACTGCAAATCTGACTGTGAATGTGGCGTCGGCTGTGCGAGTAGCGATCTTCCTCGGGCAAAAACATCGTTACGCCTAAGGCGCGCCCACGCGGAATGATGCTGACTTTGTACACCGGGTCGTGCTCAGGGACGATTCGCCCTACGATTGCGTGACCGGCCTCGTGATAAGCCGTATTTCGCTTCTCGTCCTCCGACATCACCATCGACTTGCGCTCTGCGCCCATCATGATCTTGTCTTTGGCGAGTTCAAACTCGCTCATCCCAACCGTACGTACCCCTGCTCGAGCCGCGAATAGGGCTGCTTCGTTGACCAGGTTGGCCAAGTCTGCACCGGAAAACCCGGGTGTTCCCCGTGCGATCTTCGCCGCTTCGACATCTTCAGCGAGCGGGACCTTTCGCATATGCACTTTAAGGATTTGCTCGCGCCCGCGAATATCGGGAAGGCCCACCACAACTTGTCGGTCAAAGCGCCCTGGGCGTAACAGCGCGGGATCAAGCACATCGGGTCGGTTGGTGGCGGCAATAACAATGACACCGTCATTGACTTCAAAACCGTCCATCTCCACCAACAGCTGGTTTAGGGTCTGCTCACGTTCGTCGTGCCCACCACCAAGGCCCGCGCCCCGGTGCCGGCCTACCGCATCAATCTCATCGATAAAGATAATGCACGGAGACTGCTTCTTAGCTTGATCGAACATATCTCGTACGCGAGAAGCGCCTACGCCAACAAACATCTCAACGAAGTCTGAGCCGGAGATTGAGAAGAATGGGACTTTAGCCTCACCCGCAATAGCCTTTGCTAGCAGCGTTTTACCGGTCCCCGGTTGGCCCACCATGAGGACCCCACGGGGGATGCGGCCGCCCAGTTTTTGAAACTTGCTTGGATCGCGGAGGAACTCAACTAACTCTTGGACATCTTCCTTGGCTTCATCAACACCGGCCACGTCGGCAAAAGTGGTTGTAATTTGATCTTCTCCCAGGAGCCGGGCCTTGCTCTTGCCAAAGCTCATGGGACCGCCGCGACCACCTGCGCCGCCTTGCATTTGGCGCATAAAGAACATGAAAACGGCGATGATAATTAAGATCGGGAAGCTGGCGACGAGCAACTGAGTCCAAACGCTCTGCTGCTCGGGCTCACGGCCCTCAACCTCGACCGAGTGGGTAAGAAGATCATCGATGAGCTTCGGATCTTCGAGCATCGGCCTGGTGGTCTCGAATCGTGAACCGTCGTAACGCTCCCCGTAGATCGTAAGCCCATCAATCGTGACCTTACGAACCTGATCCTGCTGGATCTCCTGGATGAACTCCGAGTACACCATACGCTCTGTCGGCGACTGCATACTGAAGTTGTTGAAGATGGACAACAATACCGCGGCGATAACGAGCCAGAGCAGTAAGTTTTTGGCCATGTCGTTCAATGTACATACCTCATGTGTGGCGGACCGTTTGGACTTACGCCAATCTGATTACTTTTGACCGTAGTCCCAACCGGCCGTTCAGTATAGCTTGTTTACGCAGGCAAAACTGAAACGGGCTTCACGGCTTCAAACGAGCTTCGCCGCTTTACTTAACCCGTTGCTTGCCTCTCCTTCAGAGTGTCCAGGGATCGCGCTCGGTTCACTGCAACGCTCGGTTCGCTGCAACTTCGCTGCAACATAGCCGAACGCACTATCTGGGTTTGGCGCCCTTCGCGACCAAATACACCTCGCGCGACCTCGCTCTGGAGGCTGTCGGCTTACGCGTAAGTACCGTTTTGTATTGGGACCGCGCCGTTGCCATAACCGATTCAAAACCCTCGCCTTGGAACACTTTGGCGACAAAAGCGCCGCCGTCGACCAATGTGCGTTCCGCAAAATCGAGCGCGAGCTCCACCAAGTAGATGGAGCGCGGCTGATCCACGGCGTTCATACCACTTAAGTTGGGGGCCATATCCGAAATAACAAGATCGACTTTATCTTCGCCTAAATGCTCGCAAATGTTGTTAAAAACATCTTCTTCGGTGAAATCTCCTTGGAAAAAGTCGACCCCAGAAAGAGCATCCATGGGTAAGATATCGGTGGCGATCACCCGCCCCTTATGACCCACCAGTGGAGCCGCTACCTGTGACCATCCACCGGGCGCGCTTCCCAGATCGACCACGGTCATTCCACTACGCAGAAGACGATCCTTTTCCTGCAGTTCCAAGAGCTTGTAACAGGCGCGAGAGCGATAACCTTCCTTTTGTGCGCGCTGCACGTAGGGGTCGTCGTGGTGTTCTCGCAACCATGCCTTACTGCTGGAGCGTTTTTTTGCCACGATAATTTTCCCTTTGGCTTCCTTAACAAGGCGACCGTTGGGCGCTAAACTCCGCCGCCCTTCCGTTTTGGTCAGATCGAGCATGCACGCAAATCCTTCCCAACGACAGTTACGCGCCATAGGTCATAAGCTCCGCCCGGTGCTTACCGTAGCAGGTAAAGGTCTCAGCGACTCGCTTATGCTTGAACTCAACCGCGCACTAGACGATCACGAGCTGATTAAGGTGAAGCTGGCCGTAGGCGAGCGGGCTACTCGCGACGCGGTCTTAACTGAAATGCTAGAAACTGCCAACGCCAGTCTCATACAACGCGTTGGAAACACCGCTTTGATCTTACGGCGCAGCAATCAGCCAGATGTACGAAAGTCTAATCTGATTCGATTCTTAGCTTAGCCGTGACTCACAGCGTCTATTTCGTATTCGATATCACCACCGGGCGCGCGTACAACGACCAGATCCCCTTCTTCTTTTCCGATGAGGGCACGAGCGATCGGTGAGTTTACGGAGATGAGATTCTTCTTAGCGTCAGCCTCATCATCGCCCACTATGCGGTAACTCACCGCATTGTCATTCTCGACATCAAGAAGGTCGACAGTCACTCCGAAAATGACTTTGCCGGTATGCGGTATTGAGGCTACATCAATTACTTGCGCATGAGAGAGCTTGCCTTCGATGTCCATAATTCGACCTTCAACAAAGCTCTGCTGTTCTCGGGCGGCGTGGTACTCCGCATTCTCTTTGAGATCGCCGTGCTCACGGGCCTCGGCAATCGCATTTGAAATACGAGGACGCTCATTCTTTTTAAGATGATCGAGCTCATCACGCAGGGCTTGCTCACCCTCCACGGTCATCGGAACCTTGTTCATGCGTGTATGCTCCTGTGCAAATCCTGCAGGCGGCGCACGGTCTTATCCCCCTCTCGCTGCAGCGTGAGGCAAACCGCTTCTGCCGCCGCTAAAGTGGTCGTATAGAAAACTCTATGAGCTTCTGCGCTGGCCCGTATCGGTGCGGAGTCAGCAATAGCCCTTCGACCCTCCGTGGTGTTGACGATGATAGCGGCCTCATCATTCTTGATCATATCCACGATATGAGGTCGCCCTTCAAGTACTTTTTTCACCCGTCTTACCTCAAGACCGGCCGCTTCGAGCGCGTCAGCGGTTCCGCCAGTGGCAGCCAAATCGAAACCGAGCGCGACCATATCCTTCGCGAGATCGACCGCGCCGGGCTTGTCTACGTCGCGCACAGAAATAAGCAAGGTTCCGCTTCTTGGCGGCGGATCGCCGGCGGCGAGCTGCGCCTTGGCGAAGGCATCCGCAAAGCTATCACCGGTCCCCATCACTTCACCGGTCGATTTCATCTCCGGCCCGAGAATCGGATCGACGCCAGGAAACTTATTGAACGGCATCACGGCTTCTTTCACGCTGAAGAACCCGGGAACAACTTCTTGTGTGAACCCTTGCTCCGCCAGAGATTTCCCGGCCATACAGCGCGCAGCGATTTTAGCCAGCGATGTGCCTATGCACTTGGAGACAAACGGCACCGTCCTTGAGGCCCGTGGGTTGACCTCGATCACGTAGATTTGCCCATCCTGGAAAGCAAGCTGCACGTTCATCAAACCGCGTACGCCCAGAGCTTTCGCCATCTGTCGCACTTGTTCGCGCATGTGATCCTGTACTTCCGCCGGTAGATTGTAAGGGGGCAGGGAGCATGCGGAATCACCCGAGTGTACGCCCGCTTGCTCGATGTGCTGCATAATCGCGCCGATAACGACCTCTTCGCCGTCCGAAACCGCATCGATATCAACCTCAATGGCGGCGCTTAGGAAACGGTCCAACAGCACTGGAGCTTCATCGGATACAGACACCGCTTCGCGCATGTAGCGAAGCAAGTCTTCTTCCCGGTATACGATCTCCATGGCGCGTCCGCCTAAGACATAGGATGGCCGTACCACTAGCGGGTAGCCGATACCCTGAGCAGCGCTTACGGCTTCCTCCACACTACGCACCGTTGTATTGGCCGGCTGGCGAAGTTTCAAATCCTGAATGAGTTGCTGGAAGCGCTCCCGATCTTCAGCACGATCAATCGCATCGGGACTGGTGCCAATGATCGGCACCCCTTCTGCCTCCAGCGCACGCGCCAGCTTGAGAGGCGTTTGTCCCCCAAACTGCACGATCACACCCTCCGGCTTCTCTTTGTGGACAATCTCCAGAACGTCCTCAAGGGTCACGGGCTCGAAATACAATCGGTCGGAGGCGTCGTAGTCGGTGGAAACAGTTTCTGGATTGCAATTCACCATGATGGTTTCATACCCGTCTTCGCGCATGGCGAGAACGGCGTGAACGCAGCAGTAATCGAACTCGATCCCTTGTCCTATCCGATTAGGGCCACCGCCCAGCACCAGGATCTTAGGACGCTCTGACGGTTCCGCTTCGCATTCTTCATCGTAGCTGGAGTACATGTACGCGGTGCTCGATGCGAACTCCGCAGCACAGGTATCGACTCGCTTGTAAACCGGACGGATGTTCAACTGATGTCGCCATGCTCGAACGGAGAGTTCATCGATCTCCAGCAGCGCCGCAATACGCTTGTCGGCAAAACCCTTGCGTTTAAGAGTTCGCAATCGGGAAGCATCCAGGTCCTCTAGGGAACCAGCCGCGATGGCCTGCTCCTCTTCGATCAAATCCGCCAGCTGAACGAGAAACCAAGGGTCTACGCCAGAGTGCTTGTACACTTCCTCCACGCTCATTCCCACACGGAATGCATCTGCAAGATGCCAGATTCGCTCCGCCCCTGGGTTGATTAGCTCGCTGATCAGCTCATCGGTCGCTTCCACAGGGGCGTCCTCGCGCAAGGACTCCAGACCTGCAACGCCCACTTCCAATCCGCGCAGTGCTTTTTGAAAAGACTCCTGAAAATTACGCCCTATCGCCATCACTTCGCCAACGGACTTCATCTGTGTCGTTAGACGCGCGTCTGCCGCGTTGAACTTCTCGAAAGCAAAGCGCGGAATTTTGGTTACCACATAATCAATCGATGGCTCGAAAGACGCAGGTGTCGCACCCCCGGTAATGTCGTTGTCTAACTCGTCGAGGGTGTAGCCGACCGCAAGCTTAGCCGCGACTTTTGCGATCGGAAATCCCGTTGCCTTCGAAGCCAGTGCGGAAGAGCGCGAGACGCGCGGGTTCATTTCGATGACGACCATGCGCCCGGTATTGGGGCAGACACCGAACTGCACGTTCGATCCGCCCGTTTCGACGCCGATCTCTCGCAGTACGGCGAGGGAGGCGTCACGCATGACTTGATATTCCTTATCGGTCAGCGTTTGGGTTGGCGCCACGGTTATCGAATCCCCGGTGTGCACACCCATCGCGTCAAAGTTCTCGATCGCACAAACGATAATGCAGTTATCGTTTCGATCTCGCACGACCTCCATCTCGTACTCTTTCCAGCCGATCAGTGATTCGTCGATCAGAATCTCGGAGGTTGGAGAGAGGTCCAGGCCACGGGCGCAGATTTCCTCAAACTCGATTCGGTTGTAAGCGATCCCGCCACCGGACCCGCCCATAGTGAACGACGGACGGATGATGCAGGGGAAACCAATCGCGTCCAGTACCTGATTTGCCTCTTCCATACTGTGGGCAAAGGCGGCGCGCGGTGTTTCTAAGCCAATGCGTTTCATTGCCTTGTCAAAGAGCTCGCGGTCTTCTGCCTTATCAATCGCGTCTTTGGTGGCGCCAATAAGTTCAACGTTGTTTGCCTTAAGAACGCCTTCACGCGCTAAGTCCAAGGCGCAGTTCAGAGCGGTTTGACCGCCCATGGTGGGAAGTAGCGCATCCGGTTTTTCGACCTCGATGATGCGCTGTACGGTCTGCCATTCGATGGGCTCGATATAGGTAGCATCGGCCATGGCCGGGTCCGTCATAATCGTGGCTGGATTCGAGTTCACCAAAATGACTCGAAATCCTTCCTCACGGAGCGCTTTACACGCTTGCGCGCCGGAGTAGTCAAACTCACAGGCCTGCCCGATCACGATCGGACCTGCGCCTAGGATTAGGATGCTGTGTAGATCAGTCCGCTTTGGCATGGATCAAATCGCCTCTCGCATCAAGTCAATAAAGTGGTCAAAAAGAGCACCGGCCTCATGGGGACCGGGGCTCGCCTCGGGGTGGCCCTGAAAGCTGAACGCGGGCTTATCCGTTCGCTCAATTCCCTGAAGGGTTCCATCTAACAGCGACCGGTGGGTCACTCGTAGGGTTTCTGGCAACGCTGTTTCATCGACTGCAAAGCCGTGGTTTTGGCTGGTGATCAAGACTCGTTTGGTGCGGACGTCTTGCACTGGATGGTTTGCACCGTGATGCCCAAACTTCATTTTCACCGTGCTTGCACCGCTGGCAAGCCCTAAAAGCTGATGTCCAAGACAGATGCCGAAGGTAGGTATGCCCACCTTGAGGATTTCTTCGATGGCCTCTATCGCATAAGTACAGGGCTCTGGATCACCGGGGCCGTTAGAGAGAAATACGCCATCCGGCTCGAGAGCAAGAACCTCCGCAGCGGGGGTTTGCGCGGGCACTATCGTCAGCTTGCAGCCGCGATCGGTGAGCATCCGAAGAATATTTCTCTTAACGCCATAGTCGTAGGCGACGACGTGCCATTGGTGATCAAAGTCGCTCAAATCCGGATGACCGGAGCCCAGCTGCCAAACGCCATCGTCCCAGGACAGGCGTTCTTTTGTACTGACTTCCTTCGCCAAATCCATACCTTTGAGACCGGCAAAGTCCCTTGCCCGAGCGAGCGCATCGTCTTCGTCCAAGATCTCTGTGGCCATCAGGCAGCCATTTTGAGCGCCTTTATCCCTTAGTACCCGGGTTAAACGGCGCGTATCGATATCGCAGATGCCAACAACGCCCCGTTCGCGTAGGTAGTCATCCAGCGACTGCGTATTGCGAAAGTTGCTCGCGAGAATCGGCAGGTCACGAATCACCAGGCCCGCTGCCCAGATCCGCGAGGACTCTTCGTCCTCAGCGTTCGTACCCGTGTTGCCAATATGAGGGTAAGTGAGCGTCACGATCTGCTTCGCATAGGATGGATCTGTCAGAATTTCCTGATAACCCGTCATGGCCGTATTGAATACGACTTCGCCGACGGAGATGGCTTCTGCGCCGATCGATCGGCCACGAAAAACACTGCCGTCTTCAAGTACTAAAATAGCTTGTCCGGTCAATGGCTCCTCCAGTAACTACAGCCGTCGGGCCGCACCGGCCCGCAATAAGGCTTTGTGAGAACAATCAAGTAAGCTAAAAAAAATCAAAAAAAAGCGAGATGGGATAATCCGCATCTCGCTTTCGTTTGTTCTTTTCACAATCTCTTACCGCCGCTCGAAACTGTTCCGTTATCGGTGTTTCTTTCTATCTTTGATTCTGTCTTTCTATCAGCCGGTGTCTTGGCAACGATCTCGGCCATACTCTCAGCACATTCTCAACCACATTCTCGGACGCATTCCTGGGCCACTTTGCTCGATGCCACCGGGAACAAGAAGCCGTCGTTGCCTGTACGGCCACGAACGCGAAGAGGGCCGCGAGAGTTATCACTGAGGTGCTAAATCGGAAGGATTTTAGGAACCAGAGCGATTGTCTTCGCGCTGGACGCGCAGTGTACGGAATCGGTGGATTAGTGTCCAGAAAAGCTTACTGTACTGGCGCAAAAATAGGTCCGCGCCTATGATGCCGGAACAATAAAGAGGAACAATTGATGGCCTATTTCACCGGAAAACGAGCCGCGATAACAGGAGCCGGCTCGGGCATGGGGCGTGCGCTTGCACAGCAACTGCATGAAGTTGGCTGTGAACTGTGGCTATCCGATTTCAACGAAGCCAGCCTTGGTGAGACCGTCGCATCACTCAACAAGAACGCAACGCCAGTTCACCAAAAGCACGTAGACGTAGCAGATCGAGACGCGGTGGAGTCCTGGGCGAAAGAAGTAGCATCGACCACCCAGTCGCTGGAATTGATGGTAAACAACGCGGGCGTGGCCTTCTCTGGGCTGGTTCGTGATATGAGCTACGATGATATTCACTGGGTGATGAACATTGACTTCTGGGGCGTGGTTCACGGCTCGAAAGCGTTTTTGCCCCTCTTGGAAAAAGCGGATAAGTCCCATCTCGTGAATATCTCTTCCGTATTCGGAATGATTTCCGTGCCGAGCCAATCCGCCTACAACTCCGCAAAATTTGCGGTCCGGGGTTTCACTGAAGCTTTGCGGCAAGAGATGGACCTTACTAACAGTCCTGTGAAGGTGTGCTGCGTTCATCCAGGCGGTGTAGGGACAAACATTGCCCGAAGTGCGCGCAGCGTTGACCCGACAGATTCAGCGGATGCTCGAGACGAAATGTTTAAAAGGTATGTCAAGACTAGCGCGGAGGATGCAGCTCGACAGATACTAAAGGCTGCAGAATCTGGCCAAAGAAGGCTGCTGATTGGCTCGGACGCTAAAATGCTGAGCTGGATCACACGCCTCTTTCCGACCAGCTACCACAAATTTTTCCAGTCCCATACGCGAGACCTGCTGCCCGACAAATGAAGCAAACACTGTCAGCACGGCAACTGATGGTTCTGATTGCCGCGCTGATGTCGACGGCCATCGGCCAGTCCCTCGTATTCGCCATTTTGGCTCCACTCGGTCGCGAGGTCGGATTAGTCGAGCTCCAAATTACGTCTATTATTGCCAGCTCGGCGCTGGTGTTCGCGATAGCTTCACCTCATTGGGGACGTCTTTCTGATCGCGTCGGTCGCAAACCCATCCTGCTGATTGGCTTGATCGGTTACACCATTGGAACCGTGTTGTTTACCTCCGTTTTCCTTGCGGGTCTCCGCGGCGCTCTTACCGGCATTGGTCTGTTCTCCGTATTGCTGGTAGTGCGCTGCTCTCAGGCTGTAATTATGTCGGCGGGCAGCCCCTCGGCCACCGCCTACGCGGCCGATTGCACGGAACCCCAGGAGCGCATGCCCACCATGGCGAGGCTGGGTACGGCAAATAGCCTCGGAATGATCATGGGGCCCGCGGTCAGCGGTGCACTCGCCGCATTTGGCTTGTTGGCGCCGCTTTACTTCGCGGGAGCGCTATCGGCGCTAGCTGCGCTGCTCGTCTGGCGCTTGCTTCCACCATTGGCTCCGGCGCAGCTTCGCAGCCGGGAGCGACCCGCACGCTTGCGCTACCTCGACCCCCGGATTCGCCGTTTTGTGATCACAGCTGTCGCGCTTTTTTCTGGCTTTTCTGCCATACAGCAAACCTTGGGCTTTCAGCTCCAAGACTCTCTGGGTTTGAGCGGAGTTCGAACGGCCCAATATACCGGCGTCGCGCTGATGATAGCCGCGCTGTTCACCTTCCTCGTGCAAGTCACCGCGATGCAGCGCTTAAAACTCCCGCCGCACATTTTCGTCCGATCGGGCCTGGCTCTGCTGGCCGTCGGCGCTGTCTTGGTAGCGACCTTTTCGGCGTTTCACACCTTAGCGATTGCGATGGCCCTGATGGGCTCGGGGCTGGGTTTGACGATGCCTGCGATCACCGCTGGTGCGTCCTTGGCCGTAGGCCCACAGGAGCAAGGCGGCGCTGCCGGGGTGATATCGTCGTGCCCCGCAGTAGGGTTTGTCTCCGGTCCGGTAATCGGGGGACTGCTGTATCCGTTTTCATCTTCAGGGCCTTCAATTTTTGCTGCCCTGATGTTCACTGTGACGATTGTACTGCTCGCAGCTACCTCTAAAGCGCGCTCACCGACCGGTCGAGATTAGGCTTCAATCTTACTCAACGCCCCACGAATCTCGCTAGGCATTGGCACGGACGTGCGCGCAACTCGATCGACAAACACATGCGTGAAGGTTCCATGGGCGACGGCCTCGTTTTCACCGTCAATGAATATACCAATCCCATACTGAACGGAGCTGTTGCCTAGACGGTCCGTTCGAAGGCCCCCCAGGAGGTTCTGAGGATGACCTACAGGAGCGTGGTAGTTGCAACTCGATGCGACAACCAAACCGATCACCGAACCTGCATGAATGTCGAGCTTTCCCACTTCGATGAGGTAATTGTTGGCGACCGTATCGAAGTAGTTGTAGTAGACCACGTTGTTAACATGACCGTAGATATCGTTATCGGACCAACGGGTGGTGATCGGATTGAACCAGTGATAATCGCCTCGAAGCGGCGCAGAGGTCTTGGACATCGTTCTCTCCCTGGGAATTTACCGTCCTGTCAAAA
>JBCCQO010000016.1:0-18085 GCA_039024595.1 Pseudomonadota bacterium
ATCCCTAACTCGTAACTCGTGATGTTTTCAGAATCGAAGGAGTCACTGGCAACGTTAGCTAGTTGTACGCCACCGGTACGGTAGCCCGTAGAAATCGTTCCGTAGGTGTTTATGTTCTCCGAGAGAGCGTAGGTGAGACCGAGTCGCCAGGTCACCGCACTATCGTCTGTTTCACCGGTGGTGTCCGGAGCGAGCACCCCAAAACTCTCTCTCTGAGTTCTTACTACACTAATTTCATCGTAGTTATACCGAATGCCGGCGAGGACATTCAGGTAGTCGTTCACCGCGTAATCGAGGTCGATAAACGCGGCCGCTCCGTCTTGTGAGCTATCTACGGCGGCGCCGTCGATCACTGTGCCAAAAGGAACGTTGATGCCGAACTGTGGCGCGGCGGCACCAAAGAGCAGGGCCCCGGCGTCTATCTCTCCCTCCTCTCGACTTGCGTAGATTCCGGTAACCCAATCAAGGCGACCGTTGCCGTTCGACTGCAATCGCAGTTCTGTGCTGTAAAACTCGTTCTTCAAGCCTTCGTCCGAAAGACCGAGGTTGTAGGGTGAGTTGTCTAGGTCGACCTGCGAACTAAAGGTGTTCTTGATGTAGCCGTTCACCCAGACCAGGCTGGCGAAGTCGAGATCGTATTCGACATTCGCCGTTGCAATGACATTTTCGATTTCGGTAAAGCTGGGTGTGTCTAAAGAAATGGTGTCATTCTGGTCCGGGAAGAAAACCCCTGGATCAGCGGGGAAAGCATCTTCAGGAAAGAGTCCAAGGGCGACCAGAACCGGTGTTATCGCGGCAATATCACCCCGGAGAATGCCATCAGTGACGGAGTTTGTAAGACCCGCTTTGCGTCTCTCATAGGAGACCGCGCCGTGAACCATTAAACGCTCATTTGGCCTAGTGAGAATGGATAGCCTAGCCCCGGACTCGTCCATATCATTGCGACCACCCGCGGGACCAACATTCTCAATATTGCCGTCGGTGTGATCGTAAAACGCGGAAAGCCGCAAAGCGGTATTGTCGGTCAAGGGGGCGTTCAAGAACCCGCGGAAATCGTAGCCGCCAAAATTCTCCGCACCCAGTTCCACAAGACCGTGCAAACTCTCCGTAGCTGGTCGAGCGCTGGTGATATTCACCGCTCCGGCGACAACGTTCCGGCCAAAAGCCGTGCCTTGAGGGCCGCGCAGCACTTCCAGTCGCTCGACGTCTATAAGGCGTGTCGTGGTAGCCAGAGATGTTCCTCCGGTAAGCTCGAAACCATCTAGATAAATTCCGAAGGTGTTTTGATTCCCACCGAGCGCACCCAGACCGCGGATACGAATGTCCGAATTGGCGCGCGCCGATTCGTCGGTCGATACGGACGGCGCGTACAACGCGTACTCCTCGATGTTGTCGAGGTTTGATTTATCGATGAAATCCGAATCAATCACCGTGATCGATATGGGAACATCTTGAATGGCCTGCTCGCGTTTCTGAGCGGTAACGACGATCACGGGGATCACGCGCTCCTCCGCGACTGCGCGACTGCCCTGCGCTCCCTCCTGCGCTCTCTCCTGCGCTATGGTTGCGTCACTTGCAGCGAATCCTAGGGCAAGCGTCGATAAAAGCCTTCCGAAAAACGATCTCTTCACGGTGTCTGGTGCCTCTTCTTTGGCTGATAAGACACTGAGCTGACCACTGTCGATTGAGGGGGCTAGGCTGGTCCCTTGCAGTAGCTTCCCCAAACCTACGGTTAGGGTGAAGCGACCTTCTAGCCGATTCGTGGTGACTTGCGAGGCTTCGTCGAAAGGAAATACGAGTGTAATGCCCGCCTGCTTCGCAAACTCAATCAGTGATCGATCTGCGGTTTGCTGGGCAATAAGGAAATCTATCTCCCGATTGAAATCGGGCTTTGCGGCATTCGCCAAACAACAAGCCAGGGAAAAAACCAGCGTCAGCAAAGCCTCAAAGATCGCCCGGCGGCCGCAGCGACCGCTCAGTTGCTGACCAGACGGGCCGGAAAGCATTTTCCCGTACACGAATTTCAGTTCTCTAAGCTGCTCGGAGAACGCTTGAGGGACAAGGAGATGGTGCCGTCGTCGATTTGTCGGTCGACCACGTCGAAGTTTTCACGCAATGAGGCAAGAAAACCCTCAACGTCGCCTGCTCTGAATACTCCGGCTATGCGCTTGTCCTTTAGATCGTCGGACTGAATCAAGAATTCTAAGTGCGTGTACCGTCCAACTTCGCGCACCGCCTCTACTAGGGAGCTACCACGAAACACTAACATCCCATCACGCCAAGCCAGCTTCATCTCGACCTCTTCGTCCGCAAGAGGCTGGACTTCGCCAACCTCGTCGAGCAAAACGCGCTCACCCTGTTCCAGAACCGGCGCTGTCGTATCTGAATCCGCAACTTCAAATGACTCAGCCGGCAACTGAACGCGTACTCGACCTTCGGTGACAATCAATTCCACCTGGCGAGTCTCATCAATCCGTACATTGAAGGACGTTCCTACCGCTTCCAGCACTTGCTTCCCAGCTCGTACACGCAGCGGTCGATCAAGATCTCTCGCGACGTCGATATGAATCTCACCCTGCTCCAGAGTTAGTAGGCGCTGATCGGGTGTCATGCGCACCTGGAGCCGCGTATCTGTATTGAGTTGCACCACGCTGCCATCGTTCAAATGCACTACGGCGTTATCGCCCACCGGGGTCGTGTAGGTTGCTTGATCCACGACTTCAGCGAGTTCCTTCGAATCCTGAGGCTTCGGATTGCTGGGCTTGAGCAAGTCATTGGGGACCAACAAAAGGGTAGTCGCTAACACGAATGCTGCGGCCACAGCCGCCGGCCACCAGACGCTTTGCTTATTTTCCCGAGGCGTTAGCTCGCGGAGCGACTCAAGCGCACCCAACATATCCCAGAGCCGTGCGCACTCTTGCAGCTCTCGTTCATTGCGCTCATCCGCTGCCATCCAGATTTTCAGTTCCCGAATTTCAGCGGGAGTAAGCTGGCGGTCCATCCTGGCGATCCAAGCCGTTGCCTGATCTCGCCGCCGTTGGCTGTCGAGTAGGGGTGTCACGTTAGTCATACTTCTTCACCCCGCTGTTTCCCGTCGGAACGAGATTCCTGCTCTGGCTGGTATCGCTCCATGTAATCACGGCAACGCGCCAGACCAAGTGCGACGTGCTTCTCGACGGTTTTTTCGCTTATGCCAAGTTCGGCCGCAATTTCCTTCTGACTGTAGTTGTAGACCTTTTTGAGCACAAAAACGCGACGACATTGCAGCGGTAATCGTCGAACCGCATCGCATAAATGTCCGAACTGCTCATGGGTAACGGCGTCTGTGAAGGTCTGATCATGGCCCGCTGGCAAGTTCGTGGCCGATTCTAGGGAATCGGTGAAACGCTGATCGAAACGCAGAACGTGATCCAATGCGAGGTTTTTCACGGCGCGATAGAAGTAGGCGCGCGGATAGCGTATGTCTTTGCCATCACCCTGCTGGCAAAGCTTGACGTAGGTTTCTTGTACGATGTCCTCCACCGTGTCGGGAGGTACGATCTTCAGAATAGAGCGCGCTAGATCGTCCCGCATACCGATGAAGATGTCGGTTAGCTCTCGGAATTTACTCATACTCACAGACCGACTTGGATCGCTGACATACTAGACGGTTCGGGAGCGTAGTTCCCCCGGTTGATTTCGTCTTTGTACAAAGCCACGTGTGTAAGGCCGCCTGTGCGAGACCACGTGTGTAGCTTCACGTGTGCAGGTTGGCGTGTTCAAGATCGTGTGATGCAAGGTCGCGTCCAAAGGACGACTAGCAACGTTCGTCGACTAAGCCGCCTTTACGGACTAGCGGAGTCTTTTCGCTCTGCTCCTCTTCTGCGGCCTGTTGCTCATTTTCCCGATTTTTCTCCTCGTCCTCTTGTGCCCTGCTTTCGCGGTAGCGTTGTTGCTGTCTGCTCACAACCGCAGCGGAAGCACCGCCGCCGGCGGGCCTGACTCCGCCAATGCGACTCGTCTCGCTCACCCGGAACTCTCGGTTATGAGAGGGCGTTCTTCGCTGACGATGAGATTTCGCACGCGCAGCACAACCCGCCGGTTTTCAGCGCGTCCCTCTTCGCTTTGGTTATCAGCGACGGGGCGGGTCGCCGCGTATCCTTGCGCGCTTAACCTATCGGAGGCGACACCCTGTTCTTCTAGCACACGGACGACTGCCGCAGCACGCGCAGTCGAGAGTTCCCAGTTCGATGGAAACAAACCGTTGCGAATCAGCTGATCGTCGGTATGACCTTGTACCACCACCTCGTTAGGCAATGTACTGAGCGTCTGCGCGAGCCGCTCCAAGAGCGGGGTTGCACTTGCCAACAGCGCCCGGGAACCACTCGGAAAGAGTAGGTTGGCCGGAATCTTTATGTCCAGCCATTTGCCGTCCGAACTCAAGCTGAGCTGCTCTGGATTCACTAGATCACCGAGGGAAGACTGTAGAGAGTCTTCCACGCCTCGGAGTTGCTCCGGACCGCGCTCCCCGGAGGTAAATTGCCCCTCGGTCTCCTGCTCGTTAGCAGCACTCTTCAGTGGAACTCGCGAGGCGTCATCCTCGGGTAATACCAAGGAGGCTGACCGTGCATCCGTATCAGCTAGTTCCGCTGGACTCAGGGCCAGGCCAGGAAGATTGAGCGCACGCACAATGCTGTCGGACAGCACACGAAACTTGCCACTGTTGACCGCCGATGTTGAATACATCGCGACAAAAAAAGCGAATAGGAGCGTCAAAAAATCCGCATAGGACACGAGCCAACGCTCGTGGTTATTGGTGAACTCCGGTAGGCGCCGTCGGCGCGACATTCTGGTAGGAGTCCTAGTCAAGATAACCCTCTAGCTTGGCCGTTATTACCTGCGGACTGTCGCCATCAGCAATCATAGCGATACCGTCGAGTAGCATCTCGTGGTAGCCCATTTGCTCACCGGCAATGGCCTTGAGTTTGTTCGAAACCGGTAGAAAAAATAGGTTGGCAAAACCCACACCATATATTGTTGCTACAAACGCAACCGCAATACCGGAGCCAAGTTGTGCTGGATCGGTCAAATTATTCATGACGTGGATAAGCCCCAGTACCGCACCAATGATACCGATGGTTGGGCTATAGCCGCCCATCGCCTCAAAGACTCGCGCGGCTCTTGTCTCAACCGCTAGCGCATTGTCGATCTCGACTTCCATCACCGCGCGGATGTCCTCCGGTTCAAGACCATCGACCAGCAGTCGCAAACCTTTTTGGCTCAGCGAGTCTTTTTCCTTGTCGACTTCTTTTTCAAGGGCCAGCAAGCCATCTCGTCGCGCCAAACGACTCCAGGTAGCGGCTTTTTCGAGAACCAGGGAGCGGGGGAACACTGGCGGAAAAAAAACCCAGCTGAGTCGACCGAAAGCCAATCGAAAGTCACTTGAGGGCGTTTGGATAAACACCGCACCAAAGGTTCCACCAATCACAATGATGAATGCCGTGAGCTGCATGAGCGCGGAGATATGCCCACCTTCCAACCAGTTACCAAGCACGATGGCGCCGACCGCCAAAGTCACGCCAATGAGCGTCAGTAAATCAAGACTGACGCCTGCCGGGCCGGTCCGCGTGCGCAGCTTATTCTTCTTGGCTTTAGCCACTCACCTTTCCCATATTCACTGTCGGCCTTAGCCGTTCCAAGCGCGCAGCGCGGATCGCAGCCGCGCCAATGCTTGACCATGTATTTGCGAAACGCGTGACTCGCTAACGCCGAGCACCGCTCCAATTTCCTTAAGGTTCAAGTCTTCCGAGTAGTAGAGCGACATCATTAAGCGCTCTTTCTCTGGCAGGTTCTGTATTGCATCCGCCAGGGCCCGTCGCGACGCGTCGTCACCGACCTCCTGAAACGGGTTTGCATACTCAGACTCGGCCATGGCCGCTTCTTCGCTGTCCTCGATATGAGTCATTCGCGCACACGCGAGCCGACCTGCTAGCTGCTGGTATTCTTCCAAAGATGTACCCAGAGCCTCTGCGATTTCAGCATCCTGTGCCGGACGACCCAACTGTGCATCGAGCGATTCAATCGCCTCGGAAACCTGGCGAAACTGACTTTGTATCGAACGGGGCAACCAATCATTGGCGCGGATTTCATCGAGCATCGCCCCCTTGATTCGAATTCCTGCGTAGGTAGAGAAGCTTGCTCCCTGAGCCGGATCGTAGCTGTCCTTAGCTCGCAACAAACCCATCAGACCTACCTGCAGAAGATCGTCAACTTCAATATCGGGGGGCAGTTTCGCTTTGAGACGAAGAGCAATTCGCTGGACGAGCGGAAGATATTCGCGCACCAACGTGTCCGCAGACCGTGTCTCGCTGTCTTCGTAAGCTGCGAGGCGGTTCATGGGTCACTCCGCAGCTCTCGCAATGGGAGCATCAACCCTTGCGGTCGTTCGGTGCTTGCATTGAGTCCTGACCACGGTCTGTGTCGTGCTCTAAGCACTTCCGCTTCTGTATTCGATCATACGTTCGACAAAGAATCCTAAACCACCTGCATCATTGGTACGCGGTAGCTTTGATACACGTTTGGCGATCGCGCTAATCGCTTCCGATGATTCCGCCCTGGGGTATTCAAGAATAACCGGCTTCTGCGCGCGGACGGCACGGCGAAGATAGTCATCCCGCGGCACAGCGCCAAGGTAGCCCAAGTTTACGTCCATAAACCGATCAGCAACCTTGCACAGTTTCTCAAACAACTGTCGGCCCTGAAGTTCTGTTTCGACCATATTGGGCAGGATCTGAAAGCGTTTTATACCGCATTGTTGATTTAGCACTTTGATCAAGGCATAGCCATCGGTCAGCGAGGTGGGTTCATCGCAGACAACGACGACAACTTCCTGGCAAGCCGAAGTAAAGGTAAGAACGGTATCGTCAATGCCCGCACCCGTATCGACAACGAGCACGTCTACCGGATCATCGAGATCGCTGAATGCACGCACGAGACCTGCTTGCTCGGCGGCGGTGAGGGATGCCATGCGAGCCACGCCGGAAGATGCGGGAATGACGCGCATACCTGCCGGGCCTTCCATGATGACGTCGTCGAGGCTCTGCTCGCCGCTGACGACATGTTGGATGTCGTATTGGGGCTTGAGTCCTAAAGCGACGTCGACATTGGCAAGACCTAGGTCGGCGTCAAACAGCATTACTTTCTGTCCTCCCCGAGCGAGCGCTACCGAGAGATTAACGGCGATGTTGGTCTTACCGACGCCGCCTTTCCCGCTGGTTATCGCTATGACATGAGTCGGAGCCGTTGAAGTCACAGGTTAAACCTTATCGCTGTCCAAAAAGAAGAACGCGGTGGTCCAAGTGTGGAGCTATGCCTTTCCAGTTTTTCCGCACTACACCATTCCCTTTGGCATGACGGTTGGCGCTTGGCTAGGACCGATTTGCCCATCGACACCGGGCTCCTCTGAACGCAGCAACTCAACCGCTCGTCGGACAAGAACCTGGCCGTCAGCGGCCTGAATATCGTCCGGTACACGCTGACCATCACAGGTCACATGAAGCGGTAAACGGCTGCGAATCAGCACGTCCAAAATGCCACCTAAACTCGTCGCCTCATCCACCTTGGTGATGATAGCACCGGTAACCCCAGAGCGAGTAAACAAGCTGCTTAGGGCTCGTGATTGGGACGGTTGCGCCGACGCCGATAGAGTCAGCAAGGACGTAATGGGTTGCTCTTGCTCTCGGACCAGGTTGATCTGCCGTGCCAAGCGGTCGTCGTGCTGGCCCATGCCAGCGGTATCTATGTACACCCGTCGTCCTTGCAGTTCCTGAAGTGCCAGCGCGAGACTTTGTCGATCATTGGCCGGGTACAAAGGAATACCCAGCGTGTAGGCAAAACTCGACATCTGCTCTTGAGCGCCAATTCGGTAGTTGTCGAGGGTAATTAAGCCGACTCCGTGCACACCAAAGCGTTGCACATCGGCTCCTGCCAGTTTCGCAATCGTACTGGACTTCCCGACCCCCGTACCTCCAAACAACGCAAACACGCTGTCGCGATCTGCGGGCAGGGCCTGCGTGTTCACAATAGACACTAGTTTGCGCAAGGCCCGTTGCCAAGAGTCGTTAAGATTACGGACGGGAGGAAGCGTGCCGATAATTTCCTCGGCGAGCGACCGGGACAAACCCAGACGAAGGAGTCGCTGTCGGAGCATGGCTCTAGGCTCTCTCGCGCCTGTATTTGTTCCTACATTAGCTCCCTGATCGGCTACCGTAGCGGCGGTTGGACGGCCCCCCAGCTCGTGCTGGAGAATCCCCCTGAGCCGGCTTACCTCTTGCTCTAAGGCTTGTAACTGCATGTCTTGCGGGGCTCTGGCACGCGTTTCCATGGGATAGGAACGAGTAGGGTCTGCGTAGACGCCTGATTGCGGATCGTAGGCACCGAGCGGCTCACTGGCAATGCGGGAGTCAAAGCCCCGGGGCGCGACGGCCTGACGAGGCGTTATCGGTGCTTCAACCGCATCTTCTAAATCCACGCCAGCCGTGAGTTCAACCCGTCCGCCTACACGACGGTTGGCCAAGATCATGGCCTCAGAGCCAAGCTCGGCCCTCACTTTGGCCATCGCGGTCTTAGTGTCGTCTGCTATATACCGTTCTATTCTCATCGTCTTGCTCTCCTTACCGGCAGCACTCACAATCTCCAACCCGCTTTTTTACGCGAGTCAGAAACGTCAGGCTGCCTGTGCGGTTCTTGCCGCACTATCTCCATTTGTTCTACCAGCTTCCGGTTGATTACTTCCAGGGCCACTGCCAATCGTAGTGACTACCCGAATTGATTTGTTTGGTGGAATCTCTTCGTACGCCAAAATGTAAAAATTAGCCATTCTGCCCCGCAGCAAGCGCGACAGAAAGAGGCGGATATTCGTAGCGACCAGCAGTACTGGGTTGTTACCTTCGGCCTCTAGCTTTGCGGACGCCTGCATCACTTGTTGGATCACCGAATCCATCAGATTCGGCTCTAAGCCACCCGGAGTACCGGACACAGCCTGCATAAGCAACTGCTCCAACTTCGGATCTAAAACCATGACGGGCATTTCTCGCGCCGTGCCATTGACGGTCTGGAAAATGGATGGGCCAAGGGCTACTCGCACCCGAGCGGTTAGCGCGTCAGCATCGAGACCTTTATTCGATTGATCCGCCAGGGTCTCCGTGATGGTACGCATATCGCGTACCGGGATGCCCTCTTCTAAGAGGTTGTGCATTACCCGTGTGACCTCTGCCAAACTCATGATGTCCGGTATCAGATTTTCAACCAGTTTTGGTGCCGTCCGGGCAAGCTTATCGAGCAGTTGCTGTACGCCATCCTGACCGATGAGTTCATGGGCCTGGTTTTTCAATATTTGGCTTAAATGGGTCGCGATAACTGTGCTGCTATCGACAACGGTAAAGCCCATGGTCTGGGCTTCGTCTCTTTGCGATGCATCGATCCAAACCGCATCTAATCCGAAAGTAGGGTCTTTGGTCGCGACGCCTTCCAGTTCTCCAAATACCTGCCCTGGATTAATCGCTAATTCGCGTCCGGGAAACACTTCGCTCTCCCCTGCTATCACGTCGTGCAAAGTAATCCGATAAGCGTTGGGTTGAAGATCAAGATTGTCTCGGATGTGTACCGAGTTGATGAGAAAACCCAGCTCCTGCGATAGCTTTTTACGAACACCCTTTATCCGGCTTAGGAGATCGCCACCCTGATTGCGGTCGACCAGAGAAATGAGCCTGTAACCAACTTCCAAGCCAATCTCGTCGACCTGACTAACATCATCCCAACTCAGATCCTTGCTCTCCGCAGGCTTACTTTCCTCCTCCGCTACCGGCTCCAGTATGGGCTCTTCATCTGGCTGCGCACGCAGGTAACCGATGACGCCCAGGACACCGGCGATGCCTAAGAACACCAGATTCGGCATTCCAGGCACTAACCCGATTGACCCAATAACTCCCGCCGTGACGAACAGCACGCGGGGATTGTCTGTGAGTTGCGAGGCTACCTCGGCGCCCATATCAGCCGTACCGGACATCCGAGTGACGACAATCGCAGCGGCCGTGGACAGCAGCATCGATGGAATCTGTGCGACAAGGCCGTCACCGATCGTTAGTAGCACATAGTTCTCTGCAGCCTGGGCGGCCGACAGGTCATGCTGGAGTGTACCGATCGCGAAACCACCGAGAATATTGATAAACAAAATCAGGATTCCGGCGACCGCATCCCCGCGCACAAACTTGCTGGCGCCATCCATCGCGCCGTAAAAATCTGCTTCTCTACCGACCTCGTCGCGTCGGCGCAGCGCGTCTTCCTGATTGATCAAGCCCGCATTTAAGTCGGCGTCGATGGCCATTTGCTTGCCCGGCATTGCATCCAACGTAAACCGAGCGGTGACTTCGGAGATTCGTCCAGCACCCTTGGTGACCACGACAAAGTTGATAACAACCAGAATCGTGAACAACACCAAACCGACCGCATAGCTTCCGCCAACGACGAACTCACCAAAGGCCTCGATCACGTTCCCGGCAGCACCGGTACCGGTATGGCCTTCCAAGAGCACGACCCTCGTTGACGCGACGTTCAGCCCCAAACGAAGCAGCGTGGCGATGAGCAAAACTGTTGGAAACACTGCGAACTCAAGGGGTCGTGCCGCATAAACAGCCGCAAGCAGCACAATAATCGCGAGGGCGATGTTGAAGGTGAACAACACGTCAAGAATCAGCGGTGGCAATGGCAGCACAATCATTACCAACAGCAGCATCATGACCAGTGGTGCGCCCATGCCGGCTAAGGCACCAGCACTTGTGGCACTCTGATTCACTACTGTGCTATCCGCCGTGGCCATTAGGCTGATCCCTCCCATTGACCAGGTTCGCCACTGCGTCCGCGGCTATTGCTTTGGCTACTGGGTTGCCTGTCGCTATCACCCTCACGCTGAGCACTACGCTCAAACACGTCGTCGGCGAGACCGTCGTCGATCCACTCCTCTTCACTCTGTTGCTCCGACTCATCATCAAGATCGTCGACGATGTGCTGGAACTCCTCGGGAACCTCAAGCTTGTCGGGACGGGGAACATAATCCGTCGGGCGGGAACGACGCAGCTGAAAGAGATAAGCCAGCACCCGGGCGACCGCTAGGTACAGCCCTTGGGGTATTTCCTCTCCAACCTCGGTCGTACCATAGATGGCCCGCGCCAGCGGTGGCTCCTCGTAGAGGGGCACGTCGTGTTCGCTCGCAATGGTGCGAATCTTGAGCGCAACCAGGTCCTTACCCTTTGCGACCACGCGCGGAGCACCCTCCTCTCCCTTATAGCTCAACGCGACCGAGTAGTGAGTCGGGTTGGTAATAACAACATCCGCTGTGGGCACATCTTGCATCATCCGACGCTGCGCTGCCTCGCGCTGCAGGTTACGTATGCGTTGCTTAACCTCGGGGCGCCCCTCGGTTTCCTTCAGCTCGTCGCGCACTTCCTGACGCGTCATGCGCAACTGACGGTTGAAATTCCACAGTTCAAAGGGCACGTCGAACAGCACGATCACGGCCATCACCGCACTGAGCGCGAGCAGGGAAAAGAGCAGGATCGTGACGGCCTGCATACTGGCATCGACCGCATCAAAGGCGCTTAGATTCAGGATCTCTCGCTCAAAAAAACGGATTAGCAGGTAGGTAGCCGCCAGCAGCAAAGTGAACTTCACCAACGCTTTGACTAACTCAAGCAAGCCCTTGGCAGAAAAAAGACGACCTAGGCCTTTGATCGGATCCAACTTCTCCCATTTAAAGGCCATGGATTCCAAGCTAAAAGCCCACCCACCCATCAGCAGAGGCCCGGCCAGTGCAGCAACGACAGTAACCGCAAAAAACGGCACTAGTGCCATCAAAGTCTCACTCACCAGGTGCATGAAGTGCACCGGAATTCGAGCTGTATCGTAGGCCAAGCTCCGGTCTACGCTGAATCCCGCTACGGTGATTGCCGACAGATCACTCACCAACGCGCCGCCCAAAATCCACAGCGCCGCACCGGCAAAGAGCAAACCCAGCATCGTGTTTAGCTCTTTCGATCGCGGAACCTGGCCTTTCTTGCGCGCTTCCTGTTTCCGGCGCTCTGTTGGCTCCTCTGTGCGTTCCTGTCCGGTTTGTTCTTCTGCCACGCTCTACTCCCTAAGCAACGTCTAGCCGAGTACCAGCAAGGTCTGTTCGAGACCTTGGGACAGAAAGCGTTGCAAAGCGGCCATAAAGGTCGGCAGGGCGAGTAGCATGAAAACAAAGCCCGCGACGATGGTGACGGGAAAACCGACCGCGAAGATATTCAGCTGTGGCGCCGCACGGGTGATCACACCGAACGCTACGTTGATCATTAAGATGGCGGTTAGCGTCGGCAAACCAAGAAGGAGCGCACTGGCGAACAACTGGCTGCCCAACGCCACGACCGCGGCAAACATGCCATCGGGCGTACCTGCACTGCTTACTGGCAGAACGCTGAAGCTTTCCACAACCGCTGCGAAGAGCATTAAATGCCCGTCGATAGCCAGGAACAGCAGCGTTGCCAAGACTACGTTGAGCTGTGAAACAACCGGTACTTGCACTCCGTTCTGTGGGTCTACGGACATCGCAAAACCCAGCCCCATGGACGTGGCAATCGAATGACCTGCGACCACGACCGCGCCAAATACCAGCTGCATTACAAAGCCCATGACAAGACCGATCGCCACCTCTCGCGCGGCGAGTAAAGCGCCGATAGCGCTCAACGGATCGACCGCTGGCGCGCTCGGAAGCAAGGGTGTGATCAGTGCCGCGATAAGTACAGCCAGCAAAATACGAATGCGTACCGTCACCGAAGTAGAACTGAAGACCGGCGCGACCAGCATCATGGCCGACAGACGCAGAAACGGCCAGATATAGAGTTCGAGTTGGGCAATCAGGTTGTTCGCGTCGAAGGGGAAAGTCGCGTCCATGGTGGATCACCCAATCAATCCCGGAATTTCTTGAAACAAGCGTTCCGAGAAACTCACGACCAGGGAAATCATCCAAGGCCCAGCGACGAAAAGCGCAATGACCAGCGCAAGTAACTTTGGAATGAAACTCAAGGTCATTTCCTGGATTTGCGTCGCCGCCTGGAACACGCCGATCAACAGACCTACCGCAAGCGCCGACAACAGCAGTGGACCGGAAAGAAGCACCGCAAGCCACAGTGCATCTCGGCCAACCGTTAATACGGTTTCCGGGCCCATCAGACCGCGAAGCTCGACACAAGTGTTGCTGCGATCAGCGACCAACCATCGATCAGAACAAACAACATAAGCTTGAAAGGAAGGGAGATGAGCAAGGGTGAGAGCATCATCATACCCATCGACATGAGTACCGCGGCGACCACCAAATCGATGATGAGAAAAGGCACGAACATCAAGAACCCGATTTGGAAAGCGGTCTTGAGTTCACTGGTCAAGAAGGACGGTAGCAGCACCACCATAGGTACGTCGTCGCGAGAGGCGAACTGGCCATAGCCCCCGAGATCGGCAAAGAGCATCAAATCCGTCTCTCGCGTTTGGTTAAACATAAACTCTCTAAAGGGCGTTTTAGCGGCATCCAGCGCCTCGCTAAACCCGATGGTCTCGTCCATGTAAGGCTGCAACGCATTGGTCCAGGCGACATCGAATACGGGCGCCATAATGAACAGACTCAGGAACAGCGAAAGGCCCAAGATGATTTGGTTTGAGGGTGTTTGCGCCGTTCCCAGAGCCTGCCTAAGAATCGCGAGGACGATCAGGATGCGGGTAAAGGACGTCATAGTGATCAGCGCCGCCGGTATTAACGTCAGCAGCGTCATCAGCAGCAGGATTTGAATACTCATCGAGTAGTCATTACCACCGGAGCTACCGGGCTGAACGGTCATCAGCGGTATGCTTGCTTGCGCCTGCGCGAGATCCGGAAGCAGCAAACAGAGCGCTCCCAATAACAGTGTTTTACTCAGCAGGCGAGACATTAAGAACGACCTCCAAGCGGATTTGCCGCACGAAGTATCGAAGCAAAATCTTGAGGGGCCGGACTATTGGTGCTCGCGGTAATCGGTTCCGGTAATACATGGAGCATACGAACATTCCCGGGCGCCACCCCGAGCAGCATCTGCTCATCGCCTGCCTCGATAAGCACGATGCGCTCGCGGTGCCCAACGCTTGCGCTGCCAACCACCTTAAGCGGTGCGCCGGAGACCGCGCCAAGGCGGTTGAAACGACGCAACAGCAAAATGACCGCAAACAAACATAGAAAAACCACAAACAGGGAGCCCAAAACTTGCGCGAGGTAGCCGACGCTGAAGAGTTCCGGCATCTGGGTCTGGCCCGTCACATTTTGCGCAACGGCATCTTGAGCAATAGCACCTTGAGCACTAGAAAGTACCGAAGTCGCACAGAGCAGGCTCGTGATGAGTGACTTGGGGCCCACGAGCGGCGCGCGATGCTGTAAACCAGAAGGAATCTGCCGCCGACGCGCCATCACTTCAACTTCCTGAGTCGTTCCGAAGGACTGACTACGTCCAAGAGACGCAGACCAAAAGACCCGTTCGACTCAACGACCTCGCCCCGAGCGATCAAGGTGCCATTAACCATGAGGTCCATCGGCTCACCCACTGCTCGCTCCAACGCCACGATCGAGCCTTCATTCAGAGCGAGTAAATCCTTTATCGGAAGCTTGGTCCTGCCGATCTCGACGGACAAATTCACCTGCACATCAAGGAGTAGATCCAGATCAACACGACCCGAATCTCCGTCCTTTGCATCTCCACCTACGCTGGCACCCTCAAGTTCGACTGGGGCCTCGGCGGTGGTTGTATTGGTTGCCTCTTCTTCACTCATAACGTTCTCCTTCAAGCGCTAGGAGGTCGCAAAAGACCGGATAAACGCTGAATCTGTACAGCCTTATTGCCTTCGAAGCTGCCGTAACGGCCCTCCGCCAAGGTGACTTCATCCACCAGGAGGCGGACCTGTTCCGGTGGGGCAAGGGGTACGATGGAACCGGTCGCAAGGGCCAGCACTTCGGACAGGCTCATGCTTTTAGTGCTCAACACACCAGCCACTTCAAGCTCGATGACAGGTAACTCGCGACGGAAAAAGGGTTCCCAGCTGTCCGTAGGGTCAACTTCTTTTTGCTTTGGTGGAGCAAAGCGTTCCCGGTAGGGTTCTAAGTCCATGAACGGCATGAGTACTATGATCTCGGACTCGTGTTCCCCAGCGTGCAGATGAAACGCGAGCCGGAGGAGCAAATCGCCGCGAGGCACCATTTCCAATCGGTCGGGTACACCCAAGGTGGCCGGTTCTTCGCCCGGTTCGAGCGCTACTTTGTCGGCCCAGGCCTCACACAGTGCGCGAAACTGTATTTCTGATACGCGTTCGGCGACACGGAGCTCGGAAGGGGTGAGGGAATTTTTGTCGCCTTCCTCCTCGGCCTCTCCGGAGCTGCTACCGCCAAAGTAGGCATTGACGATATAGGACAAGAGTTCGGAGGGGGCGATTGCAAAGGCGGGACCCGGAAGCGGTGCAAGGGTAGAGGTAGTCACACCGACCGCACGCCCCAGAGTGGCAAGCGCGTCGGAAACAGAGACTAGGCTAGGAGGAAGGGACCTAACAACAAACTCAATGGAGAAAGCCGCATCCAGCTGTGTGCCCAGGAGATCCGCCTGACGTTCCAGCATGGAGTCAAACACGGTGAACTCGCGCAAGAGCGAGTGCTCCCGGGCACCAAAATCAAAGCGACGGTACTTGCCGTCATCGGAGGCGTCGGCACTATCTGCACCGTCATCCACGCTCTCCATCAACGCATCAATTTCGCCCTCCGTTAGTACGTCTTCGTTAGCCATTCGCTCCCATCACTATTGCAACACGAAGTTCTCGAAGTAGATCTCTTCAACTACGTCCGGGGCAGCTAAACCAAGTGCCTCGTTCACCGTCACTAAAGCCGCTGCACGGAGTTGTTCTTTTCCTTCAACCGTTTTAAGTGCAGCGAAATCCTGTGAGTTGAAAAGAATGATCAGCCGATCACGGATAGCTGGCATATCGCGATAGGCTTGGTTGATCACATCTTGGCTGTAGGACATCAACTGCATTTCTGCCTGTACAAAGTGGGTACGCCCACCATGCTCCAAGTTCACTAGCAGCTTCTTAACGTCGGCATAGAGAGGCTCCTGGTCTACCTCTTCAACTACCTCCTCGACGGAGGCTTCTGTCTCTTCCCCGCTACCGGACATGAAGAAGAAAGCCGCCGCGCCACCACCGGCAAGTACTACAACGGCAGCGATGATAATGATCAGCTTACTTTTGCCGCCGGACTCACCACCGGGAAGGTCGTCGTCGTTGCCTAAATTCAGATCGTTTTTCTTGGCCATCTAGCCCGCTCCTATGCTCATGGTTGGCTGCTGACAACCACGCGCATCCAGCACGTAGTCAGCAATTGCCGTACCACCGATAAAAATTGTATATTTTTCAGTAATTTATAATATTTATAGTTTGCCAGCGTCAGCTTATTGACGTTCTAATAAAGGACGCGTCAGAGCCCAGACACGAGCTACAACAACGCGGCCCGAGGCCAACGCTCGGGCATCTTAGACCGTTTGACGGAGGAGTTAAACGAGGGACTGGAGACTAGATGTAGGTATCGATTAGCGATTGCGGCTGCGAAGCCGGGTCGAGATTCTCGTCGGAGCCGTTTGCCAGCTCGACGACGTCCAGAGCTTCCGCTGCGGCAAGCGTGTGTTGATCGGAACCGGACTCTTCCCGCTGCGCAAATGCACCCTGCTCACCGACATCCGAATGAGCGAGTTGCAGGCCTTGTTGCTCCAACATATCGCGAAGCTTAGGCAACGACTGCTCAATCATCTCTCTGGCGCCCGCCGATTCAGCCAGAAACGCAACTCGAGCTTGATCACCGTCCGTACTAATCGTCACGAGCAGCCGACCGAGCTCGGCGGGGTTAAGTTGTAGACGGGCTTCCTTGACTCCGTCGCGCATCAGCATTTGCATGCGACCTGCCACCTCTTCAGCAAACTCGCCCTCCGTAGCGGTTTGTTGGAGCACAAACTCTGGTACGGAACCGGTAGCGGAAGTAGACGTCGGGACGCTAGCGGAAGCGTTGCCCAGCGTTTGCAGCGGACTTGCTGCCGCGGTCGAACCAGTTAGAGAGTTTTGCGTCGACAACGCCGCGTCCACCGCCCGTGTACTAACACTGCTACTAGTGTCCACAAGGGCAGCCGTGTCCGCATTGGTTAGGCGAGTTGAAGCGGTCTCAAGCGGATCCGGGTCGAGCAAACTACTGCGGGCAGCCCTTGTAGATAACTCGGAACCGGCAACCTTAGCTTCCTTGCCAACGATTGCCTCCCGTTGCGCAAACGCCGAAGTAGCGGGACTGGATTGCGCGTTTCTTGTGGTTGGCAGTCCTTCAGCCTCACCGTCAGGTAGCCCATTGGGCAAGCTACTCGAAGATAGTTTTTGGGCAGCCAGATCAGCCTCAGCATCCAACGCACTATCAGTAGCGATGCCAGGCGCAATATCCCCGGTACTGCCCTTCGCAGCACTTCCACTGAGTCCATCGCGACTTTGCAGCGCGCCGTTGCGGAGGGGAGCGTCTCCGTCCGACTGTAGCGTCGCATCGACCACGTTAGTCAGCGCTTTTGCGGAGCCGCTCACCAGGGCTTGTGTGTTGTCCCGGGAAGAAGCCACCGACGATGCGTCCGTTTGAGCTTGCAGAGCGCTGGTTAAAGTTGGGTTCGCCTCGCCACTGCCTAAGGAGCCTAGGGGGAGACCGGCAGCCTTCACAAGACCGCTAGAGCGACCGTCGGTGCGCTGTCCTGGCGCCGGGTTCTTATCAGGCTTTTGCGAAGTAGCGGATGTATAACCTTGCTCGGATTCTGCTTGCCTTGCATCCCGCACGTCAGTGTCATTGCCAGAAGCCGCTGTCTTGTAATCGTCGCTGGAGGTGTTGTCAGAATTCTCGGAAGAAGCGGCATTATCTAACCGATCCGTAGGCAAGTTATTGCCGCTGCTTGTATCCCTGGCGGTTGAATCCGAGCTCTTGGAATCGCGATCTGAA
>JBCCQO010000017.1:0-17988 GCA_039024595.1 Pseudomonadota bacterium
GATATCGATTTGGGTAAATTCCGGCTGTCTGTCGGCTCTTAGATCCTCATCGCGGAAACACTTCGCGATTTGATAGTAGCGGTCGAAACCGGAAACCATCAGCAGCTGTTTAAACAACTGCGGCGACTGAGGAAGGGCGAAAAACTGCCCCTCATGGGTGCGACTGGGAACAAGATAGTCTCTAGCTCCCTCGGGCGTAGCCCTAGTCAGAATCGGTGTTTCGATGTCGAGAAACCCTTCCTGATGCAGAAACTGGCGCACGACTGAAGTGACTTCTGAGCGCAGACGAAGACGCTCTTGCATCTGTGGACGCCGCAGATCCATGTAACGGTACTTAAGACGAACGTCTTCTCCCACCGCCGTATGCTCATCCAGTTGGAAAGGCGGCGTTTCGGCCGTATTCAGGACTTCGATTTCCTTACCGAGTACCTCAACTTCGCCGGTCGCCATAGCTGGGTTAATCGTTGCTTCACTGCGTGCTCGAACCCGGCCGGTGACCTTCAAGACATACTCGCTGCGAACACGATCTGCGGTGCGGAAATGCTCTTCCGTATCCGGATCGAACACCACCTGAACAATTCCTTCTCGATCTCGAAGATCCAGAAAAATCACGCCACCGTGGTCTCGGCGGCGATCAACCCAACCGCAGAGAGTGATGGTTTCGTCGATGTGGCTACTATTGATCAGGCCACAGTAGTGGGTACGCATAGAAATCCCTGTATAAGCTCAGCCATCTTTGGCTGAGGAACTGCTGGTTGTGCTCGAACCGGAGCTTTTGCTGCTCGACGAATCGGACTTGCTAGGGGAGTCGCCTCCTTTCTTGTCGGAGTCTTTCTTTGCGCCATCGCCACTAGCGGTCTTGTTATCACCGCTGGAGTCGGCGCCGTCTCCGCCGGCCAGATTCTTTTTGTTTCCGCTCTTAAAGTCAGTTTCATACCATCCACCCCCTTTGAGCCGAAAGGCGGCAGCGGAGACTTTCTTTGTCAGCTTTCCGCCCTCGCAAGACGGGCAATCGACGAGCGGATCGTCACTCATCTTCTGTAAGACCTCGATCAGCTCATCGCAGCCCGAGCATTTATATTCGTAAATTGGCATGGATTACCTCGAAGAGCAGTCAATCGAAACACGTGCCGCGAAAACGGAAATAGCTTCAAGCCCTCAAAAAGCGGCGCGGATTCTACCGCAGGACGCCGTTGGTACCAATGGATGGGCTGAGTAGATCAAAACGCCGACAAAATCAGTGTGAGATTGGTTTTGTAATGACCACGAACGCCCAGGTACAAAAGGGACCCAAGATTCCAGAGCGGTAGACCCCAAGAGAGCCAGTCCCTATGGATGAGAGACGGTCCACAAGCGGTCGCCGAAAAGAGGCCTTATTGCTGCGGTTGTCTACCGGAGACCGTGCTTTAGGGGTTCTGGCGAATGACAGCGGGGGGGTAGCTTATGTTCAAGACACGCGGGCCGCAAAGGTGTCCTTGCGACCCGCGAGAAGCTAGCAGTGCTAGCCCGAAAGGCGTGAGTTTCTGCCCTTAGGACTGAGCAAATTCCTTCATCTTCTTGAGTGGACGAACCTTAACGGCGACGCTCGCAGGCTTTGCCTTGAACATCGTTTCTTCGCCGGTGAAGGGGTTGATGCCCTTACGAGCCTTAACCGCCGGCTTCTTGACCGTCGTGATTTTCATGAGGCCGGGAAGCGTGAACTCACCAACGGCGCGCTTTTTGACGCTTCGCTCGATCAGGGTTTCGAGTTCCTCGAAAACGTCTCCGACCTGCTTCTTACTGAGGCCGGTGCTTTCGGAGATGCTGGCCAAGATTTGAGTCTTGGTCATTTTATCTTTGAGCGCGGTCGTTTTCTTAGCGGGAGCTGCAGCCTTCGCTGGAGCTTTTTTAGCAGGCGCTTTGCGTGCAGCAGTTTTCTTCTTAGCGGGTGCTTTTTTCGCTTTGCTTGTTGCCATAGTTAGGATCCTTCCTAGTGTTCCACTCGTTACAAGATTCGTTGCAAGGTTCACGTTGTGTCGAGCTTCGGACGCGATTTGTTCTTAGCGCTCTGGTCGTGCTTTGCCGAATTTAGCGCAAAACTAAAACCAGCGTGCCGCCGAAAAACGACGTTACTCCCATTGGTTCCGGCTATTGGTTCCGGGCACATCAGAGCGTTGGTAAACCCCTTAAAACGCAGCGTTTAAGCCAAATTTCGGGTAGCCACTCGCTCCACGCACTGTATAAATCTTTGGACACTGCAATACAAGCGTTTTACAGCGTCGAGGGCAAAAAAACCCTATTTTTATGGGCTCAGCGCGATTTTTCGTTGGAGCGAACAAGTTCCGTTAGCGGTGGGCCTGCTGTACCCCTTCCAAAGAGACGCTTACACTCGCGCCGCAGCGACTTGCAAAAAGAATCCACGAGGACCAAACACCCCATGCGCAGCAGTGAATTTCTGATCACCACCCACCGGGAAACACCTGCCGATGCGGAAATCATCAGCCATCAGCTCATGCTCCGCTCTGGCTTGATACGGAAACTGTCAGCTGGGCTTTACACCTGGATGCCAGTTGGTCTGCGTGTACTGCGAAAGGTGGAACAAGTAGTACGGGAAGAAATGGAAGCCGCCGGTGCATTAGAACTCGCAATGCCGATGGTCCAACCAGCGGAGCTTTGGCAGGAATCCGGTCGCTGGGAGAAATACGGTCCAGAACTACTGCGAATCCAGGACCGGCATCAGCGGGATTTTTGCTTGGGCCCCACGCACGAGGAAGTAATCACCGAGATCGTTCGCGGAGAGATCAATAGCTACAAACAGCTACCGCTCAACCTCTATCAGATTCAGAATAAAGTTCGCGACGAGATACGACCCCGATTCGGAATCATGCGCGCCCGGGAATTTCTCATGAAAGATGCCTACAGCTTTCATAGCAGCCGCGAATCCCTGGAAACGACCTATCGACGCATGCATCAGGCCTACAGCAACATTTTCACGCGCCTGGGTCTTGAGTATCGACCTGTTCTCGCGGATACGGGGAGCATCGGTGGCAGCACATCTCATGAGTTCCATGTTCTTGCCGACTCCGGCGAAGACGCCATCGCCTTCAGCGACGGCAGCGACTACGCCGCAAACGTAGAACTGGCAGAAGCGACCGGTGATCTGTCTGAGCGCCCCTCGCCGAGCGAAGCCATGAGTACGGTAGCGACACCGGGAGTCAAGACGATTGGCGACCTCTGTACGGCGCTTGCTATACCTGAAGAAAAAACCGCTAAGACACTGTTTGTTGAGGGCACGGACGGCGGACTGGTCGCTCTCGTCTTGCGGGGAGATCATGAACTCAACCCTATCAAAGCGGAAAAGCACCCGCTAATCGCGTCTCCCATGCGAATGGCGACCGAAGCAGAGGTAACGGCAGCGGTCGGAGCCGCCTTTGGCTCATTGGGACCGGTCAATCTAAACGTGCCTGTGATCGCCGATTACTCAGCCGCGCTATGCGCTGACTTCGTTTGCGGGGCAAACGTGGACGAGCAACACTTACAAGGTGTCAACTGGGATCGAGATGTATCGAACTATGAAACCGCCGATCTGCGCAGCGTGGTTGCAGGTGATCCAAGCCCCGATGGACAAGGTTGCTTGCAAATTCGCCGTGGGATCGAAGTCGGTCACATCTTTCAACTCGGCTCCCAATATAGCGAGGCAATGAACGCCACCGTGCTGGATGAGAATGGCAAGAGCGTAACTTTAGAGATGGGATGCTACGGCATCGGTGTAAGCCGAATTGTTGCGGCAGCAATCGAACAGAATCACGACGACCGTGGTATCTGTTGGCCGAGTTCGATGGCACCCTTTCAGCTGGCAATCGTGCCCCTCAATATGCACAAGAGTGAAGCGGTCGCGGCAGCTGCCGAGTCCCTGTATCAGGCGTGCACCGACTTGGGTATCGAAGTGCTTCTTGATGATCGTAACGAAAGGCCAGGCGTCAAATTTTCCGATATCGAACTACTAGGGATTCCCCACCGTGTCGTGATTGGCGACCGGTCGCTCGCCACAGACTCGCTGGAGTATCAGGGGAGACGGGATAAGGAGTCTCAGTTAATAGGACAGGCGACAGCGCTCGAATTCCTGAAGGAGCGACTTGGCTAAGCTCTTGCGTCGTCGATGTTTGAAGGTAGTCACCCCAGCAGGCCTCGCTATGCTGCTGCTAGCGTCCTGTGTACTAGTTGAGTCAGAGAAGACAGCTGCAGCTCATCAGGCAGACGCTGCCGGTCGACGTTCGATCGGCACGACAGGCCAACCTAGAGACCAAGAACTTCGCGCTTTTTTGGAACGAACGATAGCGCAGAGCAATAGTTTCGAGGATCGTTACACGGCTGAAGTCTGGCTGGTCGATATGAGCACGCGACTCCAGCCTCTCGTACCGGATGCGGATAAGCGCCTTGAGCTGCTGCGCCAAATCCACGCCGCTGCGACGGTGAGTGGGCTTCCGCCGGAACTGGTGTTAGCGGTAATCGAAGTTGAGAGTCACTTCGATCGCTTTGCGGTATCGAGCGCCGGCGCTCAAGGGATGATGCAGGTGATGCCTTTCTGGCGCGAAGAAATCGGCCGGTCTAGCGACAACCTGAAAGACAACCCCACCAACTTTACCTACGGTTGCCGAATTTTGCAGTTTTACCTCGAACGGGAAAATGGCGCACTCCACCGTGCGCTAGCCGCCTACAACGGCAGCAGTGGCAGCCGCCGGTACAGCAATAAAGTTAAGAGAGCCTGGGAGCAGCGATGGAAGACGGCGCCGCTTGACTGGAGCGATTAGTGCATGACGATCGCTCTGTGGCTGATCGGTTTGACAGCGCCTTAGTAGATTCTCACACTGCCGTCATGTCTTCGAAGGGGTGCTGCGCAGCACGCGGATAATGGACACTCTTAAAGTTCTTAGCGAGTGGAACCGATCTCTGGCAGGCGTCATTGGCGCGATCGGCACCGATGACTTTTTTCCAAAGCTAATAGCTGCCGTGCAGCAGCGAGTTCCCATTGCCTACCCACAGGTCTGGCTGTACCACCGCGAACTGCCGCCGAGGGTGCTCTACCACGAAATACCGCCCGAGGCGGTAAAAACGCAAGTAGATTCCTACCTCGATGGTCCCTACCAAGAAGACCCCTTCTATCAGACTTCGGTGAATCGACCGCGCAACCGGATCTACAGACTCTCCCGCGTGACTTCCGGTCGACTGGAACAGTCAGACTATTACCGCGACTATTATTCCGACACGGGCACTGTCGACGAAGCGATCTTCCTGTCCCAGCTAAAGGGCGGAAACGTCATCAACCTTTCGATGATGCGCCTACCCAAGCAAGGCAGATTTACCGACGACGAGTATCAACTGCTCTACTCCCTCGCGGACCCGATCGCTGAGCTGTTCCGAGCCCACAGCGAGTATGAAGGGTTTGCGGTCAAGAACCTGATCCAGCCAGGCATTAATCATCAAATCGATCTCGCCTTTCGAACCTTTGGCGCCTCCTTGCTATCTCCTCGTGAGAAAGATGTGTTGGAGCTTATGTTAAGGGGCTACGGAACCGATACGTCGGCATCCCGTCTGTCAATTGCTCGAGAAACCGTGAGGCGTCATCGTAAGAGCATTTATCGCAAGCTCGACGTAAATTCTCAGACGGACCTCTTTTCCCTTTTCATTAATTCGATGTCCTGTCTCGGAGAGGCGGGGGGCGAGGATCCACTCAAAATCTACATGGGCCTGGGATAGCTATACCGGCGTTGACCAAGGAGGGGCATTGAGGGCAGCGGGCTTCCTGCCGATATTAGTGTGAGGGGGCTTTTTGGTCTTAGAGATAGCAAAGCATGGCGCTGGAAGTAGATTGGTTTCTGCGTGCAAACCCCGAAATATCGATGATCGAGGCATTGCTGCCCGACAGCAATGGCGTTTTGCGCGGCAAGTGGTTGCCGAGAAGCAAACTCGCAAAGGTCTATAAAGGCGAACTTAAGTTCCCAAAGACAGCCCTCGCCCTCGATATTTGGGGTCGTGACGTAGAAGAACTCGTGTTTGCCACGGGGGATGAAGACGGAGTGTGTCGCCCCGTTGAGGGCACGCTGCTGCCAACGCCTTGGTCCCCTCGAGGGCGTCATGGTCAGCTCATGCTGACTATGTTTTCGGGAAATGGGGCACCGTACCTCGGAGACCCGAGGCAGGTCCTAAAACAAGTCGTGTCGCGGTACCACCGGCTTGGCTGGCGCCCGGTCGTTGCCGCCGAACTGGAGTTCAGCCTCGTCCGCTGGGACGGCAAACGTCCGAATCACTCGAACGAAGACCCCTATCGCGGTGAGCCGATTGGCGGAAATCTCTACGGTCTGGATGTGTTGCATCAGCACCACGCGATGCTCGAGCAGATCCACCAAGCCTGTCAGCTCCAAGGCTTGCCCTTTGACGGTGTTGTTAAGGAGTCTGCTCCCTCCCAGTATGAGATCAATATGCGGCATGTGGATAGCCCAGTGCTCGCCGCAAGGCAGATCTTAATGATGAAGCGCGTCATCAAAGAAATTGCGCAACGCCATAATCTGGTGGCGAGCTTTATGCCTAAGCCGTTTGAGGGCGAGGCGGGGAACGGGCTACACATTCATTGCAGCGTCATCGACGATGCGGGCAACAATATTTTCGATGACGGAACGGAAACGGGTACCTTCGAACTGAAGAGCGCGATAGGCGGTTGTTTGCAGCACATGGCTGACTCCTTCGCTGTCTTTGCACCGAGCTTCAATGCCTATCGCCGATTCCAGAAAGGCAGTCACGCACCGGTGACGCCCAACTGGGGTTATGAGAATCGCACCGTAGCCGTGCGAGTGCCTGCGGGGAGCCCAAAGGCTCGTCGTATAGAACATCGGGTAGCTGGTGCAGATGCCAATCCGTACCTGGTATTTGCCGTGATTCTTGCGGCCGCGCTGGACGGAATCGAGCGTGGTATCGCACCGGGAGATCCAGTCAGCGGTGATGGCTACAGCCAACCAGGGCCGCTGCTGCCGATATATATGCACGACTCGTTGCGTATGTTTCAGGTCTCTCCGTTCATACGGGAAGCGTTGGGCGCGGAAATCCAGCACACCTTTTCGCTTACAAAAACGCAAGAGTTGGAGGAGTTCTCCAAACACATCACGAGCCTTGAGTACCACGCCTACGTAGAGCGTCTGTAGATCGCTTATCGGTTGCGTGGACGTCATGCGTGTTCTAGCGGGGTTCTTACTTCGCTAGAAACGTTCCGCCTGCTGAGCTGCCATACTTGCGCTATGGCAAGCTCTTCGAACGTCAAATTCGATTTTTTGTCCCTACTTAGGGGTCTAGTATGCGTTGGCCTAGTCTCTTCGTTAACGAGTGCGCCCGCACTGGCTGAGCCAAGGACTTATACGGATCTAGAACCCTGTGTTGACGCACTCGCCGTATCCAGCGCGGTTAAGCCCGCTACTGGTCTCGAAGGCATCACCATCGTTAGCTGGAATGCGATGAAGTTTTCGAGGGACGGTGCGGACAAGTACTTACAGGAGCTGACACAAGCCGCTGACTTTGTTTTTCTGCAGGAATCGCGAAAGGACGTAACACAAACCGCGACAGCTGCGGCAAGCGCTATCGCTGGCACTAGGCTTGAGCGCTACTTCGCTGCGGGTTACACCTCCAAGGAATGGATTAGCGGCGTCGAGGTACGCAGCTCCCACACGGCGGATGTGCTATGCAAACTTAGCTACCTCGAGCCGCTGCTGCGAACTCCAAAAGCAGTGCTCGTAGCACGGATCCCTTTCGAAGATATGACTCTCTTGCTTATCAATGTACATGCGATCAATTTCACGATCACCACGAGCGCCTACCGTTCGCAGTTAGCCTCGCTCACAAGACTTCTCAACGCTCACTCGGGTGCAGCGATAGTGGGTGGAGACCTAAACACCTGGAATCGATGGCGCACCGCAGCACTGGAAGAGTTTTCGAAAAGTTCACAACTGCAAGAAGTCCGTTTTGAACCGGACCGGCGCAGTGAACACTTCGGCAGCAAAGTTGACACCTTTTTGATACGAGGTCTGCTCGCGAGTGCCAGCAAGGCACTACCGACCGAAGCGTCTGATCACCACGGCATTAAGACTCGGCTTTCACCGGCTCCAAGGGTGGATAGTCACGCTGCAACCGCTTCACCAGCGCCAGAGCGGTGAGCATGCCTGCGACACCGAAAATTGCCATTCCAATACTCTCGCCAAGCAGGGCCCCTCTGGCATTGAGGTACTGAGAACCTAAATAAGCTCCGGGAATTACGCCGAGGAGTACCTTGGCGTAGTTAAAGAGAGTGGCGAAGTAGGCACGACCCAAATTGTTGAAGCTTGCGTTCGCGACGAAAAGCAAACCATTCAAGGCGAAGAAACCCACCAAAAACCGAATGTAAAAACGCAGCAGATCCTCGGCCAGGGCGCTGGTGGCAAACAAAGCAACGATCCCGTCGAGAGCGATGTTCAGCACGACCCACACACTCAGCACGTAGACTATTACAAACATTGACGCGTTGAGCAGCGTCTGCCGAACCCGCTCGTAGTGACAGGCGCCGGCATTCTGCCCCACGATCGGACCGACTGCTCCAGAAACGGCAAATACTGCAGCAAAGGAAAGGGGCAGTATGCGTGCCAGAATTGAGGATGCCGCCACCGCACCATCACCATGCTCTGACATGATCCGCAACACAATGCTGCCGCCAATGGGTGTAGCCAGGTTGGTAAGCACGGCAGGCAGACCAATAGAGAGCACCTCCGGGATGTCTTCTAAGACCTTTGCTCCAGTGACAGGAGCAGGAAGCTTGTGAATTCGAAACAACACACTCGCGGCATAAGCAAAGACCACGATACGAGCCGCCACTGAAGCCCAGGCGGCGCCCTCTATGCCCCATTCAAAGGTAAATATGAACAGCGGATCGAGTCCGGCGTTTGCGAGCGCACCGGACAGGGTCGCGTACATACTCCGACGCGCGTCGCCAACAGCCCGCATGCCCGCGGACATCGACATTCCGAGGACCAGCAACGGGACTGCCGGCAGGACAATTCGAGCGTAGCTAATCGCATATTCCTTAGTAGCTCCTTCCGCCCCGAGTAAAGAAAGCAGAGTCGGAAGCTGCCAGAGTGTCAACGCGGCGAGCACGCTGGAAGTGATGCCATTGAAGACAAGCACAGAACTACAGAGCCGCCCTGCCCGATCTCGATCCCCACTTCCTTCAGCTCTAGCGACCAGAGCACCCAGCGCGATCTGCAGGCCGATACCCAGTGAGAGCAAGAAAAATTGCAGCGATCCGGCAAACCCGACCGCTGCGACCAGGCGCTGATCACCAAGCAGATTGATAAAGTAAATGTCGAAGACATCGACGGCGAAAAGCGCTAACAAACCCACGGACGAAGTCGACGTCATAACCAAGACGTGCTTCATAGTCGATCCACGAAGGAAAACGGGCCCGCTCATAGCGCGGGCGCACTCATTGGGGGCATCTGTTAACGGTTTCCGCTGGTTTTTGCTGCGTCGTCATGAAATACGATCATTTGATTTCATTGACCGAGCGTAGGCGACAAGTATTTGTCGGCTTAATGTCACAAGAATCTCCACCTTAGGGATGAGACTTCAGTCAGCGATGTCGCTACTATTTCGTTTACTATTGTCGCATTGCAGCATAGGTACGGCGTAAATGAACGAACAGGCCACCAAACCGCCTCTGATTCCCGTGAACGCGATTATTTTCGTGGGATTTCCTATTTTGGCGCTTCTTACCGTCCCCGCATGGGGCGTATACCACGGCTATTCCATGAGCCAGTGGCTCTGGGCGGTTGTATTTTTATATTTAAATGGCATGTCGATTACCGGTGGCTTCCATCGTCTCTGGGCGCACAATACCTACAAAGCGCACTGGAGCGTTCGCCTGTGGTTTGCCCTCTGGGGAGCAGGCGCGCTGCAAAACAGCATCCTAGTCTGGGCGTCGGATCATCGACGGCATCACCGTCACGTAGACGACGTGGACGAAGACCCCTACTCGGCGCAGCGAGGTCTGTGGTTCAGCCATATGGGCTGGATGTTACGTGAGTATGAAACGAACACAGAGGACTTCAGTAACGTGCGCGATCTTCAGCGTGACGCGATTGTAATGTGGCAGCATAAGCACTACGTGGCGATCACAACGTTTATGAATCTAGGGGTACCGATGATCCTCGGTTATTTCTTAGGTGATGTGATCGGAACGGTGCTGGTAGTAGGTTTGCTTCGTTTAGTTCTCAATCATCAAGTCACCTTTTTGATCAACTCCCTGGCCCACTTCTGGGGCTCGCGCCCCTACACGGAAGATAACAGCGCACGCGACAACGGTTTTCTTGCCTTCTTGACCTATGGGGAGGGCTACCATAATTATCACCACATATTTCAGACCGACTACCGCAACGGAATTCGCTGGTATCAGTGGGATCCGACCAAGTGGATGATTGCAGCGCTTGCTCGGCTGAGACTGACTTGGGACCTAAAGAAGGTTCCAGACTTCCGTATCCAGCGAACCCTTCTCGACATGCAGTTTAAGCGTGCACAGGATATCGCCGACGAGCAGACCGAGCCCACGCTGAAAGAGATTCTAGAGCGCGAGTACCAGCTCTTCACGGACTCCATAAACCAGTGGAAACAGCTGCAGAGCGAGCGCTACGAGCGCAAGCGAGAGCAGTTGGGTGGCGCTATAGAGGAGCAGCGTCAGCAGTTACAGGAGCGCTGGGAGCAGGCCCGGCTCGTGAGCAGTATCAAAGAACTCGACTATGCCATGCGCGCGCAGCGTAAACGCCTCGATGCACTCATTGAGCAGTGGGCACCTCGACCCGCTACGAGCTGAGCTGGCCGAAAAACCGCTGAGTTTTGGCGCCTCGGTTAAGATCGCTAGGGTCTAAGTTTCCTGAGCCTCGCATCTGCTCTTGGGTTGATGGCCCGGGTTGTTTGGGCTCAGTTGTTTGGAACCAGTCGTTTGGAATCCGTTTTTCGGAGTGAGCTATTCGGAGTAAGCTGGTCCGAAAGGGTTTTTCGGGTCTAGCTTGTCGCTTTGGTAGCAGCTTCAGGTCAGAAGCTCAGAGTGGAGATACTTTCGTCTATGGCTAGCAACCGCCTGCAAAAACCCACCATCCAGTAGGAACTCTATGAGCGAAGATATCTACGGCTTTAGCCCGTTAGACCCGTCGGGGAAGGCAAAGACCCTCGAAGATTATCGTGGACAGGTGTTGCTTATTGTAAACACCGCATCGAAGTGCGGTTTCACTCCGCAATTCGCTGGTTTAGAGGAGCTTTACAAGCAATACAAGGACCGGGGATTTACGATCCTTGGGTTTCCCTGCAATCAGTTTGGCGCCCAGGACCCCGGATCTAATGGGGAAATTATGGAGTTCTGCCAGCTGAATTACGGTGTTAGTTTTCCGATGTTCGGTAAGCTTGAGGTAAATGGCAGCGACGCCGATCCGCTATTCCAATACCTCAAAGCAGAGGCTCCAGGCTCCCTCGGCACAGAACGAATCAAGTGGAACTTCACTAAGTTTCTGATTAACCGCAGGGGCGTCGTTGAGAAGCGCTACGCTCCGACGAGTAAACCGGTGGCAATTGGCAAAGATGTGGAGCGGCTGCTCTAACCGAATTCGACCGAAGTTAAGCTGGGCGAGGTTCGTGCCGACGCCAAGCCAAAGAACTGTCGCTCCTAGCTGGAACCCGAAGACTTAGTGCTCGCGAGTTGCACGGAACTCTATCTCTGGCCAGCGTTCTTCCATCAGGGAAAGGTTTACACGAGTGGGCGCTAAGTAGGTGAGATAACCGCCGCCGTCAATCGATAACTGATCCGCTGCTTTACTGCGAAACTCCTGAAGCTTTTTCTCGTCTTCACAGTGTACCCAGCGCGCGGTGTAAACGCTGATTGGTTCGTATATCGCCTCGACTTTGTATTCGTCCTGAAGCCGATAAGCGACGACGTCAAACTGCAACTGGCCCACGGCGCCGACAATCAGCTCGCTGCTGCTCAACGGCGCAAAGACCTGGGTGGAACCTTCTTCCGATAACTGCTGCAAACCTTTTTGCAACTGCTTTGACTTGAGCGGATCGCGAAGGCGAATGCGACGAAATAGCTCAGGAGCAAAGTGAGGGATACCGGTAAAGGTGAGAGCCTCTCCCTCACTAAAGGTATCCCCAATCTGGATTGTGCCGTGGTTGTGGAGTCCAATAATATCGCCCGCAGTCGCTTCCTCAACCATGACTCGCTCACCGGCCTTAAAGGTCACCGCATCGGCGATCTTGACGTCCTTGCCGACACGGACATGGCGCATCTTCATACCTTTTTTATAGCGTCCGGAACATACGCGCATGAACGCTATGCGGTCTCGGTGCCTCGGATCCATATTCGCTTGAATCTTAAAAACAAAACCGCTGAATACGGATTCATTTGCTGGAACGGTTCGCTCCGTTGTGTCGCGCGGCTGCGGGGGTGGGGCCCACTTTACAAAGTCATCTAGCATTTCCCGAACACCGAAATTCGCAAGCGCAGTGCCAAAAAATACTGGAGTAAGCTTGCCGGCCAGAAAGGGCTCCACCGCAAACTCGTGACTTGCACCGCGCACCAGCTCAATTTCCTCGACGAAAACATCGTATTCGTCGCCTAGTAATTCTCGAGCCTCGCTGCTCCCCAAACCCTCGATTACTTCATCAGGAGGGAGAACCGCATTGTGACCTTTCTCAAAGCGGTGGATCGTGTCGGTATACAGGTTATAAACCCCCAAAAACTGATCACCCATGCCAATCGGCCAGTTAATCGGCGCCGCGGGTATTTGAAGTACTTCTTCGATTTCATCGAGGAGCTCGATCGGATCTCGAATCGGCCTATCCATCTTGTTTACAAAACTAATGATCGGCGTATCGCGCAGGCGACACACGTTCATCAGCTTGATCGTACGATCTTCGACACCTTTAGCGCCGTCGATCACCATAAGCGCTGAATCAACGGCGGTGAGCGTTCGATAGGTGTCTTCGGAGAAATCCTCGTGGCCTGGGGTATCGAGCAAATTGACGACGCGCTCGCGGTAGGGGAATTGCATGACAGATGAGGTCACGGATATTCCCCGTTCCTGCTCCATACTCATCCAGTCCGAGGTGGCGTGTGGCCCGCGCTTGCCCTTCACGCTCCCGGCAATCGCAATCGCGTTTCCCAATAGCAGGAGCTTTTCTGTAATCGTCGTTTTGCCTGCGTCCGGGTGCGAAATAATCGCAAAGGTCCGTCGGCTAGCAACATCGGTGGCTAATAAAGGATCGCTACTCATCGGTGTTCATCAGTTCGAAAGCTAAATTGCCGACAAAACCATTGGATTGGAGCCGACTGGATGGGCGCGCATCATAACGGAAGCCTGAAAAAGCATGAAGCGCTTTCCAGTCCTTATAGCCAGCCCCGTTCTCGAGAAATTAGAAGCAACCGCAAGGATATTGCCTGGAGGAGTGCCTAAGGGTCGGCACGCGCAAGCTGGGTTTCAAAGCTTGCTAATAAGTTTGCCAGAAGTTCTTCGCCAACCGTTTCCAAATCTGGGCTTCGCTCTCCAAGCAGCTGAGCCATCGAGGTCACCTCCAACCCCGCGTAACCACAGGGGTTAATGCGGGTAAACGGCTCGAGGTCCATCGCCACATTGAGCGCGAGACCATGGTAGCTACAGCCTCGGCGTATGCGCAGCCCTAGGGAGGCGATTTTCCGGCCGGCCACATAAACACCAGGAGCGTCCGCATCGGGCGCGGCCGCTATGTCGTGATTGGCCAGCAAGGTCACTATCGATTCTTCGATTAGCGTGACAAGCTGACGAACACCGAGTTTGCGACGACGTAAGTCGATAAGCAGATAGGCAACCCACTGACCTGGGCCGTGGTAGGTAACCTGCCCTCCGCGATCGACCTGAACCACAGGAATAGAACCCGGATTAAGGAGGTGCTCCCTTTTTCCACTCAGGCCTTGCGTGAAAACTTGGGGGTGTTGAAGCAGCCAAATTTCATCATTGGTGTCCTCGTCACGATTCTCCGTAAAGTCCTTCATCGCTTGGAAGGTGGGCTCATAAGCTACCGAACCCAAGCGCCGAACCTTAACTGTAAAGGCGGTGGCGGCTGTATTCACAGGACCATTTGTACCAAACCGGTAGCCAACAGATCTTCGTGCAACGCTTTAAGCTGCTCGGGACCGGTTGCCGTAATCACAATTGTGATAGACGCAAAAGTGCCTTTGCGGCTGTCGCGGATAGTCATCCCCTCGCGATCATAACCGGGAGCGTGCCGATCAAAGACCGCAAGCACTCTAGCCTCAAAATTCTCGGCCCGTCGACCCAGAACCTTTACCGGGTAGTCGCAGGGGAACTCAATCTTTGGTGGTTCCTGGCTATCGGTTGGCTCAGGCACTGAAGAGTTTCGCAACCCACATCAAAACGATATCCCAAAGGCGAGCGAAAAATCCGCCGGCTTCCACCGGCTCAAGAGCCACCACAGGCAGCTGTTGCTGTACCTCGCCATCGAGTACTAACGTGAGTTCACCCACCTTGTCACCCACCGCGAGCGGTGCCTCTAGTGGATCAAGCAAAACAAGCTCTTGAATGAGCTCCCGCCGCTTACCTCTGGGCAGCGTTAGAATCACGTCCTCCGCGAGGCCGACCGGTAGGTAGTCCTGCGCCCCCTTCCAAACGCGCGGCTTTTCGAGCTCCTCATACTTAGGCACCACGACGTCAGTCTCAAAAAATCGAAAGCCATAGTTCAGCAGGCTTCGAGTCTCGCGTTTTCTCGCGTTGGTGCTATCCGTCCCCATGACCACCGAGATTAAACGCATACCGTTTCGTTCGGCGGATGCGACCAGGCCGTAGCCGGCTTCTCGCGTGTAACCGGTTTTGAGCCCATCGACAGAGGGGTCTTCTCCAAGGAGTGTATTTCGGTTGTATTGGCGAATATCGTTGTAGGTGAACTCTCGTTCCCCATAGATTTCATAGTGTTTGGGATGGCGATTGATGATGGCGTTCGCGAGGCCAGCCAGGTCGCGCGCCGTGGTTAGGTGCTGTGGATGCGGTAGACCATGGGAATTCATGAAGTAGCTACCGTGCAAACCGAGCTCCGATGCGTGCTGATTCATCAGATCGGCGAAAGCACTTTCGGACCCGGCGATGTGCTCAGCGATGGCCACCGTTGCGTCGTTCCCTGACGAGATAACGATTCCACGTTCAAGTTCCGCTACCGAGACGGGTTTGCGCGGCTCAATCCACATTAGGGACGAGCCATTAAAGATCGGATTCTGCGACCACGCGTTGCGACTCACGCTAACCTGATCTTCCCGGCTAATGCGGCCTGCTGCCACTTCTGATGCTAAAACATAGCCGGTCATCATCTTTGTCAAGCTCGCCGGTGGTAATTGCTGATCCGCATTGGATTCGGCCAATACGAAGCCGCTCTTCGCATCAATGAGCAGGTAAGCTTTCGCCGCCACCGCCGGTGGTGCTGGCACAATGCCTTGCGCCATCGCCGTAGCGCTGATTAAAGAACCGAGGATGAGCAGCGAAGCTAGGTAGGCGCTCGACGGCAACCTGGCCTGCCCTAACGTCCTTTGTCGGTTGCGAGTAGCGCCGGTGGAAAGCGCGCAGAATCCTTTGAAGTAGAACCCTAATAAGAAATAGATACAGCGGTTGGCGGTGATCACAGTAGACTCGATATCCTTATTGCTCATCACCGCGCTAGGAGCGGCTGCGAGCGCGGAATGGTAACGCAGGCAGGGGCCGGGGAGGAACTCTGGGCCAACTCAAGGCATCGCTAGACCGGGAGTGAAGCCTCGCGACAGCAACATATCGCGTAGGCGGTAGAGTTGCGCACCATCGGCGACGGGACCGACGCGAACACGGCTTAAACGCTGGCCGCTCATGTCCACCGGGGTAACGGTCACGGGGAATTCGACGATTTCCGCAACGGAGTCCCTAGGCTCTCTGCGGCGGTCGGGTTTGCGAAGGCACCCAGCTGAATATAACGGTAGGCACCCTCTTCCTTCGCGCGCTGATCATCGATCCCCGCAACGGAAATCGCAGTCACTCGTACGGGCGCTGTACCTGCTTCGACGATGCCCAACTTCACCGCTGCTGCATAACTCAAGTCGATTAAACGATCCGGATGAAACGGTCCGCGATCGTTCACTCGCACGATGACGTCTCGTCCGTTGCTAAGGTTTTCGACGCGAACGTAGCTAGGAATGGGTAAGCTGCGGTGGGCCGCTGTAGCAAGGTACAGATCGTAGACTTCCCCATTGGCCGTTTTGTTGCCGTGGAACTTGGTTCCGTACCAACTGGCTATTCCTTGGGCGTCATAGCGCTCGGCGCTATTAAGGACGGTATAGCTAACCCCATTCACCTCGTACGGTGAGGTGTTCCCGGCCCTTAGAATAGGGTCAGCCCTGGGCACCGCATCCATCACATCTTCCGCTTTGAGAGAGAGCTTGGGCGCGCCGTCGCCCTCCCAGGCGATACGGGGCTCGGACGAGGTGCACGCATTCAGCACGAGAATAAACACCACCGCGGCTAACGAACTCGAGCGCAACTTAGCTAATCCTGAAAAGTTGCGGGCTACGGAAGCGATAAGCCTTGACAAGATCATTAACTGAGAGGCGCTCGGGCGATCTCTTGGCTGAGCTGAAAAACGCTCATTGCATACATCGAGCTGTGGTTATAGCGGGTGATCACATAGAGATTATGCAGACCTATCCAGTATTCCTCGCCGTCGCTAAGTTCGAAGCGTAACGGAGTCCCCAGCTCTCCAACCAGCAAGGCCTGAGTCGGTTCGAGACCCTCCGAAGCGAGTTCCTCAATCGTGTGGCTAGGCTTCAAACCACCTTTAAACAGCTCCGGATCGAGCGATGCGGAGGCGCTCGCTGCGCTGACAATCGGTTCACCGGCACGCCAGCCATGTTTAGCAAGATAGTTAGCAACGCTGCCGATAGCGTCTTCCACGTTGTTCCAGATATCTGCAACACCGTCTTCATCGAAATCTACCGCATAGTTACGATAGCTGCTTGGCATGAATTGCCCATAGCCCATTGCTCCAGCGTACGAGCCCTTGAGGACCAACGGATCTAGGCCTTGCTCCCGCGTTAGCAGCAAGAAATTCTCTAGCTCTTGGGTGAAGAACTTAGAACGGCGAGGATAGTCGAAGGCCAAGGTGGCGAGGGCATCCAACACACGATAGCTACCGGCAATGCGTCCATAGTAAGTTTCGACCCCGAGGATTGCGACGATGATTTCCGCAGGGACACCGGTACGGGCCTGAGCCTTTGCGAGGGTTTCCCGGTGCAAAGCGAAGAACTCTCTGCCTTCGCGAATCCGTCGCTCAGTCAAGAAAATCCCACGATACTCGAACCATGGTTTGGCTTTTTCAGCGGGTCGGCTGATCGCGTCGATGATTGATTGTTGTCGCTGCGCTGAGGCGAGCAGAGTAATAACTCCCTCGCGTTCCAAACCGTGTTCGTCAACAACGCGGTTGACAAACTCTTGCGCACCCGGGTTTTGCGAATAGTCAGCCCAGCTCGAAGAGGCCAGCAATACGCTGGCCGAAAACAGAGTAAAGAAAAATACGACGGCGGGTCTTCTGTGGACGGTTATTTTGGATGAATACATAAACTCGGCAGATTCTCATTGCTATCTAGCGGACGTTTGAAACGGGAGTAAATTCACGCGGCCAACCCCTGGTTGGTTTTGGTCACGTAAATCGGGCGCTACTGAGCAATGACGCGACGCTCCGTACTGATCGCCATTAATAAGCCAAAACCGATCATCAGCGTGACCAGCGACGTTCCCCCGGCGCTGACCAGAGGCAGCGGTACGCCCACGACCGGTAGCAACCCGGCCACCATTCCCATGTTAACAAAGATGTATACAAAGAAAGTCAGCGTGATACTGCCGCAAAGAATCCGACCGTAACTGCTCTGGGCGCTAAAGCCGATCCAAA
>JBCCQO010000018.1:0-17701 GCA_039024595.1 Pseudomonadota bacterium
CCAGCCAAGGAAATGAATCGCTCAGGCGGCGACCGATCGGATCGGGGTCGCTAGACAACGAAAGTGCGGCAGGATTGATGTCAACGACTCGATACCCGCCGTCTACCATGATCGCGCCTTCCGCAGAAACCATAAAAATTTCCCGGTAGGACAGCGGCGCCATTCCCAAAAAGCCACGAAACAAAGAAATAGCAATGCCGATAATAAAGACAGAAGCCAACATGGGCGTTGGGTCCATACCCTGAATACTAAACAAGCCACCTACGTAAAGAACATTAACTAAAAACACGAGCAAAGAACTTAGGATCACACCCAGGGTCTGCCGTCGATAAGCGGCCAGGTCGTCGAAAAAGTGACGCAGTAGGACAAACAAGCCCAATAAATACAGAGCGTAACTGTAGGGGGTATGAACCCAAGTAAACCACCAGCCGTGACTGACCTTGAGATCCGGCAGCGGCTCGTGAATCATTTCCACATGGGTCCAAATCAACCCGTGACGACCAGTGGTGTAGGCAAGGATGATGGTTGTAACCGGAATGAGGCAGAGTGCCGCCAGTGTCTTGGAATTTAGATACCGCGTTGCGCCCAGGTAGCGAAGCGCGAACACGAGCCACGCCACTGGTGTGGTGGCGGCACCAAGGTAAACGCTGAGACCAAAAATTCGGCGGGTCTCAAAATCCACTGTCAAATACTCAGCCGCGGCGGTCAGGCACCAGAAACCGGTGATTGCAGCAAAGCAGCCGAATTCGCGGCGACCCGGAAGCTTAGGCCCGGTAAAAGCGAAAGCGACAACAAACAGCATTGCGACTGCACCGCTCGCGGGTAAAAGCACACTGATGAGATGTAAGAAAGACATAAAGATAAACCGGCGGCCCACGCCCAAGCTAACCTCTTGAGCGCCATTTAGGAAAGCCTAAATCAGGCTCGGCTAAGACCGTTAAATTCTAAACTCGGGAGTTTTAATTCAAAGCGAGGCGAGCACCATTATTTGGCGGGACACAGGTGAAGGTCGCCGCGTTTTCCGGGAGTTGCGCTTGCTGGCGCACGTAAGCACTGGAGAGTCGGCGACCTTCCGTATCGCGGTAACCACCGGCTCCTTCATAGAGTGCAGAGAATCGGAACTCCCCAAACCAGCCACGCACTATCAGGTCGCATTCCGCTCTCGGTGTGGACACGCGCGACCTATTTTCCAGAAGGTTTAAGCGGTCCAAGCTTGCAACTCCGCTGCCGGCATGCAGAGTGATCTGTTGGCCCACAATCGGTGCCATATTGCTATCAGCAGCCATGACAAAACGAACGACATCTGCCTCATTGGCTGCGCGGGGTTCGGGAAAGACAAACGTTGGTGACGCAAAAAAGTCCAAAAGACTCGCGATTGAACCATCGTGGAGGTACCCAAATCCCTTAATTTGATCGCCAGCGAAGCCCGCGCGATTGAGCCGGCCACTCGTACCGAACATTCCGACCTTGGCATAGGCGTTTCTAAAGTGAGGCACTTTAAAGTTCTCTGCTATGCCCTGCCCTTCGAAGGTCATAAGCCCCGAAGTACCAAACTGCTTCTCCAAGGGATTGAGCGTATGACAGTGATTACAGCTTCCAATTCCGGTTATGTCATCGACTTCAAAGTAGATGTCACGGCCACGTGCTTGTGCAGCTGTTAACGAATTGTCGAGTCGACGAATCGGGTTCGGGGGTGGTGTTAAGGCCATCGCAAAATCAGTAAAGGCCTGCATTTCGCTGCTGGCAAGCGGATTTGCTCTTCCAACCAAACCAACAAAGGCTGGATTAAACTCCTTGAAGGCAGCTGCTTCTAGGCTCTCCCGTTCTCCATTCACCATTGCGCGATTTTGGCCGGTGCGGTCCCCTCGCCAGTGCTGCGGTCCCGAGTCTGCTATGCCACGCAAGGTTTGCGTCGTCATCGGACCCTTCATCGGGTGAAACTCGGGCGTCGTCATTGGTGAGCGACGAACATAGGGGTTTGGATTGCGCTGAAGGTCACCATCGGGATTGCCTAGATCCCAGGCTAGCTGATCCATATCGGCAAAAATGTGGCAGCTGGAGCAGGCACTAGTTCCGTTCGCAGAAGTTTCTCGAGCGTCGTATAAAAAGCGCCTACCTTCGATAACCTCGCTCGCTTCGGGCGTAAATAGCGGTAATTGCTGTAGCAATGTACCGCTTCTCGTGTCCCAGAGGCTCAGTTCGTGAGCGAAGCGTCCATAGACGACTACCCGATCCCCTTCTGGTGTGAGAACCAAGCCCAGGGGGCCGCCACCAGGTATTTCCACATGACGTCCAGGATCGGCTACATAGGTTCCGCTATCGAGTTCTTGCGTTGGAATCGCAGCAACTTTTCCCGAGCCGAAAGCAGCGACGTACAAGGTTCGCCCGTCCGGGCTGACAGCCATGGCCGTGGGCTGACTGAGGCTGCGGTCTACAGTACTTTTTGGATAAACACTGCCCTCGGGAGTCGAAAAGTCAACGTGATCATTTAGATGTGTTGCAAGCGCAACGGCTGACGGGTCGCCCACATTCAGCGCAGAAATTCGGTTCTCGGCTATATGCCCCCGGACCGTGCTTGAATGCTCACCGGGGCCTTCGAAACGAACATCGTTTAGAGCCTCCAAATTACTGAGGTAAAGCAAGTCGTTTTCCGGATTAACCGCCATATTGAAAAGCGTCGATCCAAGGCTCTTGTAACTGCGCAGAAGCTGGGGCGTTTCAGCAGTTGCATCAATCAGGAACAGGTCTTGATCAGAGAGGTCTAAACGGACTGAGGCACTCCAATCGGTACCGCTCTCATCGAGCCATGCGTTACCTTTTTTTCGCACAATCAGCCCTGTGGCGGGCGCAGGAACGTCACTGTGATTGGCGTTCGGAAGAGGTTTGGCATCCGCGACGACGTCCGCAGAAAGAACAGTGGTTTGATTACCCGAGGTGTAAGCCGCAGCGTATACGGTTCGGCCATCAGGTGAGGTAGCCAGGGCACGGGGAGAGTCGGCAAACAAGTTGATGATAGCGAGCGGTTCACCGTTGAGGCCATCGCCTGGATTCGCCGCATTGAAAACCCAAACGTCCGCACGACCAAGACCGGGCGTCAGCAAATCATCAAGCTCAAAGTGGGGATGGTTTTGCCCTCGATAACTTGCGCTAATAAAAGCGCGCCTGGAAGGACTGCCTGCGAATACAATATCTCTTGGTTCATCCCCAACGAGCAAGGTTTGCAGTACGCGAGGACGCTCACCAAGCGAAACGATACTGACTGAGTCGCTTAATTGATTGACAACCCAGGCTTCGTCCTCTCCATTGAAGGCCACTGCAACCGGCTCAAGGCCGACCATGATTGAGGATTCAAAAACTAAGCCCTCTTCTGTCAGCTTGAACGCTTCTAGGCAATTAGCAGGAGTATTTGCAAACAGGACTCGGTTGCCCGACGGAGAAATAGCAAGGGGTCTTACCGCTCCAGACTCAAACAGAACATAGCTGTCAGGCCGTTCATTGGCAGTTAAGGATGCGCCACCGGTACCGCAAGCAAAGGCGGACAACGTTGCCGGCGGTGGGTTGTCGGAAGGTGGTTCCGTCGGCGGAGGGTCTGGCATCGGTCCGGGGCTTGCAGGTGGCGCCGAGGGAGGACTGGAAGGTGGGTTTGGAGGAGTCGAGACCGGTGGTGCTGGTACCGGGCTTGCTGCGGAGCCTGAGCCACCGCCACCGCAGCCACCCATAACTCCGGTCACTCCGGTCACTCCGGTCAATAAAAACACTGCCAAGAACGCCGCACGCCCCCTCGATGCAGTGCTGTGACTGTCTCCCCCAGCCATAATAAGCCTTAATTTTTATGGGGATATTAGCGCAGCTTTCGCCCAGAGGCGACCGAAATCACAACAGTACGGCGCCAGCCCACGTTGTGCAGGTTACGCGTTAGGGACAGGCTTTAGCTCAAACGGTGAGAAATTCGTCTACAAGCTGATCGTTTAACGCTTCTATCGGGCCTCCAGCCACAATTTGACCGCGGTCCATCAGCGAGAATCGGTCCGCGTAGCGCCGCGCGAAGGGAAGTTTCTGCTCGATCAAAAGGATGCTGATCTGCATTTCATCTCGCAGACGCTCAAGGACTGATCCTATTAGACTGACGATGTTGGGTTGGATACCTTCGCAGGGTTCGTCAAGAATTAACAAACGCGGTTGAGTTAACAGTGCCCGCCCAATAGCCAGCTGCTGCTGCTGCCCCCCAGAAAGATCACCGCCGCGCCGCTCCCGCATTTCCCTGAGAACAGGAAAGAAATCATGGACAAGAGACAGGTCGAGAACAGTCGGGGTCGCCGACGAAAGCGCCCTGCGAGTAAGAGCTAACTCGAGATTCTCTCCTACCGAGAGGTCAGGAAAAATCATTCGCCCTTGGGGAACATAGCCCATACCAAGATCGACACGCGATTCAACTCGCTCCGTTCGTAAATCTTGGGTGGCTAGGCTGAGTGCTTCGGCTTGCGCGGGAACGAGTCCCAACAGGGCTTTTACCAAAGTTGTTTTACCGACGCCATTTCGTCCCATCAAGCAGTGGATCTCGGATTCTGCTACCTCGAGAGCGACATTTCGAAGAACGTGACTCTGGCCATAGTGCTGATTCAGAGCTCTCACTTTTAGCATTCGCCTAAATAGACCTCGCGAACTCGGGCATCACTTTGCACCTCGCCGATCAAACCTTCTGTTAGAACGCTCCCCTCATGCAGAACCGTCACCCGTTCTGAAATAGACCGAATAAAGTTCATATCGTGTTCGACAACAACAACCGTTCGCTCGGGAACTAATGCACGCAGGAGTTCACCGGTCTTTTCCACTTCCGCGTCCGTCATGCCTGCGACCGGTTCATCAATCAGGAGCAATGTAGGATCCTGTGCGAGCAGCATCCCCAACTCCAGCCATTGCTTTTGCCCGTGCGACAACCCACCAGCGTACTCATCGAGTCGCGTTTCAAGCGCGATCTGCTCCGCGAGCGCTTCCAGTTTGACTCTGCTGTCCGAAGATTCTTGATAGCGCAGGGCTCGCCAAGGTCCTCGGTTTCCAGCCAAAGCGAGCGATAGATTCTCTTTCACCGACAGTTCGGCAAACACTGTTGGTTTTTGAAACTTCCGGCCGACACCGACATTGGCGATGGCGGCTTCACCCATGCTGAGCAGGTTGATACTCTGGCCTAGGTAGGCTTTACCACTGTCCGGTTTTGTTTTTCCCGTAACCACATCCATCAGTGTGGTTTTACCAGCGCCGTTAGGCCCTATTAAACAGCGTAACTCTCCTGCGTCTATCGCAAGGGAGAGCTTATTGAGCGCGCGAAAACCAGCAAAACTGACGCTGATCTCCTCCAGATAGAGAATGACCCCATGGCGAGTATCGATAGCGCTTCGCGCTGAATGCCGGTCCATTTAGCGAGCATCCATCGCGAGTAATAGCCTACGCACAACACCCACCATCCCGTAGGGAGCTAAGAGCGTGACAGCCAGAAACATCGAACCCAGAACAAACAGCCATACTTCGGGGAACGCCGCTGTCAAAGCGCTCTCAACGAAGGCAATGAAGACGGCACCCCAGAGGGCTCCATATAGTGTTCCACGCCCCCCCACGGCGACCCAAATGGCGATTTCGATTGAGTTAAGCGGGTGGAACTCGCCCGGGTTTACAATGCCGACTTGAGGTACGTAGAGCGCTCCAGCGAGACCTGCAAGGAAAGCAGACAGTATCAAGACCGCTACCTTATATTGCTCGATGGGATAGCCCAAGAATCGCACCCGTTCCTCCTCGTCGCGAATAGCTTTCATAACGTTGCCAAAACGCGAGCGGGTGATTGATCGACAAATACAGTAGGCAAAGATAAGAAATCCAAGCGTTAGCGCGAACAGGCTAACCCTGGTTGTATCGGCACTGAGACTGAACCCCAGAACGTCTTTGAAGTCCGTGAGCCCGTTGTTTCCGCCGAAACCCATCTCATTCCGAAAGAACGCGAGCATAAGCGCGAAGGTCAACGCCTGGGTCATTATGGAGAAGTAAACACCACTGACCCGAGAGCGAAAGGCCAGCCAGCCAAAAAACAAGGCCAGCAACATGGGAATCAGAACGGCCATCGCACTGGCAAACACAAAGCTGTCAAAGCCCCACCAAAACCAGGGGAGTGCCTCCCAATCCAAAAACACCATGAAGTCGGGGAGTAGCGGATCGCCGTAGACGCCTCGCGGCCCGATCTCCCGCATCAAGTGCATGCCCATTGCATAGCCCCCGAGCGCAAAAAAGGCTCCATGGCCAAGACTCAGCAGGCCTAAGTAGCCCCAAAGCAAATCCAAGGCAAGAGCGAGCATTGCTAGGCAGAGATACTTTCCCAGTAAAGAGACAGTGAAACTCGACAGGTGTAACGCAGAGGTCTCAGGAATCAGCAGAGAACTAACCGGTATAAGCACTAGACCGGCGACTAGCACGGCTAATGTTGCTCTGTGTAGATAGCTATCATATCGGTTTAAGGAAGGGCCCATCAGCGTCTTCCCTTTTGTGGGAACAGGCCTTCTGGCTTCCGCTGCAAAAAGAAGATGAGCGCTACGAGGATCATAATTTTGGCGAGTACGGCGCCAGTACTTGGCTCTAATAGCTTGTTGGCCAAACCGAGGGTAAAGGCCGCACTGAAGGTGCCCCAAAGGTTACCCACACCGCCGAATACGACAACTAGGAAGCTATCGATGATGTAGCCCTGCCCCAAATTCGGTCCAACATTGGTCAATTGGGAAAGTGCAACGCCAGCGATTCCTGCCACTCCAGATCCGAGGGCAAAGGTCAATGCGTCAACTCTGGTACTGCGAATACCTAGTGCACGCGCCATCTCCCGGTTCTGAGAAACCGCTCTGACTTCCAGCCCCAGGCGCGTGCGTTTGAATAAACCAAGGAGCAGCGCAAAAACCAGTAGGGAGAAAACAAGAATCGCCAGCCGGTTATAGGTTAATGACAGACCCGGGCTCAGTTCCCACGCGCCTAGCAACCAATCGGGGGTGATCACTGATCGGTTTAGCGGAGAGAAGACGGACCGCACCGCCTGCTGGAGTATTAAACTGATACCGAAGGTGGCCAGCAACGTCTCTAATGGCCTTCCGTAGAGATGGCGAATAACCCCTCTTTCGATTAGCAAACCAGTAAGGCCCGAGACAAGAAACGCGGCGGGGATCGCCAGTAGCAAGGCCAGACCCGGATAGGCTGGCATCCACTGTTGCAGCACCCAGCAGGTGTAGGCACCGAGCATAATCAGCTCTCCGTGAGCCATGTTGATCACCCCCATAACGCCAAAGGTGATCGCTAATCCAATCGCAGAAAGTAGTAACACAGAGCCCAGACTGAGGCCGAAGAACGCTGCTTGAAGGCGCTCCATCCAGCGTTGACGGTCTTCCGCTTTTCGAAGCAGCTGTTCGGCTCTTGTCCGTAGCTCAAGGCTAAGATCAGTGCGTTTGCTGACGGTATCCAGCGCATTTATCACGCGCGCCGACCCGTTGCCCACCAAAACTGAGAGGGCCTCTTCTATGAGATCTAAATCGCTAGACTGGAGATCGTTTAAAGCTACCGCCAGCGCCAGTCGTCCTCGTATTTGGGGGTTTTCCTCCACTGACAATCGCGTTCTGAGCGCCTGCACCGCTGCGGTAGACGATGATGCTAGAAGAGTTTCTACCGCCTGTCGCAGCTCCTCGGAATCGTTCCTAGGGCTTGCTCGCACGAGGACCTCAATGGCTTGGAGCTCTACTAGCCTAGTGCGAAGCTGATTATTTACAGATAAGCGACGGACATCCCTTCGTCGCAAAGTATCTAACTCCGCTCCCGAAAAAAGGGCGCGCGTCTCAATTGAAGAGCCAACTCTCTTACCTGTGACCATTCTCTGGTTTCGACGATCAATATACAAAGAGCCCTCGAAAAGCGATTCGAGGAACAGATTGACCCTGGGGTCTGCCAGCTGTGCCATAGACTCGAACAAAGGGTCACGCGCCTTACTAGGAGCGACGATCAGCTCTTGGATAAGTGAATCCAAGCTTGGAGCTTGGTTCGGAGCCGGAGCAGCCCCCGTTGAGACTCCACTTTTGCTGTCGCCCATTGGCACGTCTTGAGTGGGGTTTGAAGAAACACTCGGGACCGCTAGTGGGAACGAACAAAGCAGGTACAGAAGAAAAGAAATTGCCCGCCAGCCACGAGACATAGCTAGCTCGCTCCAGCTGACGGCAGAACTAGACGATGCGAGGGAACGGGGCAGAGTCAGTCGCTCAGGCAACGATTCTCTGAGGTGGAATAGTTGCCGCAGTTCTTCGGTGCGGTCCAGTCGGCAATCAAATCCTTGGACCCTGGCAGGTAGTCTGACCAAGCGTCGCCGTTTACCGTTTCGGGTGTTTCCCAAACCACCTGAAACTGTCCGTCATCCAAAATCTCGCCAATGAGTACGGGCTTACTGATATGGTGGTTGGGCAGCATCGTGGCCTGCCCTCCAGACAAATTAGCAACACTCACACCCACGATCGCCTCGCGCACACGATCTGCCTCCGGTGACCCGGCCTGTTTCACTGCCTCCACCCACATATTGAAACCGATGTAATGTGCTTCCATAGGGTCATTGGTGACTCGATCATCGTCGTTTACGTACGCCAGCCACTGATCAATAAAGTCATAATTCGCATCGTCTTCAACGCTCATGAAGTAGTTCCAAGCCGCGAGATGACCCACAAGAGGCCCCGTATCGATGCCAGAAAGTTCTTCTTCCCCTACGGAGAATGCGATCACCGGTATCTTGGTGGCATCGACCCCTTGGTTGGCGAGTTCCTTGTAAAAGGGCACATTGGCATCGCCATTCACCGTTGACACCACGGCGGTCTTCTTCCCCGAACTTCCAAAACGTTTAATCTCTGCAACGATACTTTGCCAATCGGAGTGACCAAAAGGAGTGTAGTTCACCAAGATATCGCTTTCGGCCACGCCGTTTGCTGCGAGATAGGCCTGTAGGATCTTGTTCGTCGTTCGGGGATACACGTAATCAGTACCGGCAAGCACCCAGCGCTCTACGCCCAAATCGCGCAGATAATCTACCGCGGGAATCGCTTGCTGGTTCGGTGCGGCTCCCGTGTAAAAAACGTTCTTGGAGGACTCTTCGCCTTCATATTGAACGGGGTAAAACAACAAGCCATTGAGTTCTTCGAAAACCGGTAAAACTGATTTGCGCGACACCGATGTCCAACAGCCAAACACAACGTCGACCTTGTCTCGAACTAGTAGCTCCCTTGCTTTTTCAGCGAACAGAGGCCAGTCTGAGGCAGGGTCTACAACCACCGCTTCAAGGGGTCTTCCCAGCAATCCCCCTTTTTTGTTCTGCTCCTCTATCAGCATCAAGACGGTATCTTTCAATGTCGTTTCACTGATCGCCATAGTCCCAGACAACGAATGCAAAACACCGACCTTGATCGGCTGTGGAGCTTCCTGCGCTTGAATCGCAAGCGTCGCTGGCATTAATGCCAAGCCGACAAAAAAACGGATAAACCACAGCTGGGCCCGCCACAAACTAAATGGATCTACAGCAATTGAGAGAGCGCGCAAATTGATCATCAAACAGCCTTTTTCTCTATAGGATAGTTGTTAACAAGTGTTGTTTTAACGGTCTGAATTACTCATTAACCCCTTACGACACCGTGGTGATGGGGGCTTGCTTTGGCAAGCGTGAGCAACAAAGGCTATACAGCCCTTGTCCGCAGCACGTATTCAAAACCGTGTCTTACTTTTTTCCTGAACAACAGCAAGTTCTCTAGGGAGCACCTAGTTTGAGTGGATAACGTTGTTCGAATTCACTCACAAACCCGTCCACTCGTTGCTGAAGCTGCTCTACGCGATAGTCCGCTCTCACCTGCTCTTCTACCAGTGAGTAATCCAGTAGCTTTCTCGCTTGGCGACCACTGACGTTAAAAAAATGCCAACCGTCTATTGACGGCACCGGTCCAAACCAAACGTTCAATTGGGCATTGAGCAAACTCGCTAAAACTGTTTCACCAAAAAGACCCCTGACCATACTGTCTCCGTACGCGGAAAACTCAAGGCCATAACGAGAGGGTTGCGATGAGGGAGCACGTCCTTCTTGCAAAGCGGTCAGTAACTCCAAGGGATCAGCGGGTTCTTCGATTTCTACATGCTGCTGAAAACTCAAATTGGATTCTTGGTAGTACCGATCTATGTTGGCTGCATAGAATAGCGCCAGCTGTGACGTCGCGGGTTCACTGAGGTCTTCTGCTACCGATTCCTGCATTTTTTCGATCAAGACTTCCCTTATTTCCGGGTCCTCTTTAACCATACTGCTGCGCAAAGCCTCTCTGAATAGGACTTCCTGTTGATAGTGATCGCGGATAAGTTGGTCACGTACGGTTTTCGATGGCTGCGAGCCGGTCAGCCGTTCATAGTCCTGTTCTAGGACCGCTAGCATCTCCACAGATAAGTTGACCGGTTGCTGCCGACCTTCGATCATCGAATAAGCGGCGAACAGCGAGATCCCCCCCAGTAGAAACAATACTAGTGGATCCCGAATCAGTCCCCGCATCGCTGTGTTCACAGCCTACCGTCAACGTTATTGATGGGGGTTGAAGCGTCCATAGTTGGGATCAATTTCTTCTGCGTCCCCGTTCTTTTGGCCGGTTCTTCCCGCTCCGGGCTGTTTATCATCGGTCGACAAGTCGGAAAGGTAACTCCCATCGGTTATGCCCTCGTGGCGCATGGCAACGCCGGTTAAGCAGGCGTGCATGATGAAATTGGCATTCAGTGCGGATCGATAGGTAGAGTCTAAGAGCGGATCCAACTCCACGACTTCAAAACCCACCATCTCGCTTTCCGTGCACAGAGCACGAACAATTGGGATTGCCTCGCGCATCGTGAGTCCTCCCGGGACCGGGGTGCCAGTACCAGGAACGAAAGCGGGGTCGAGCACATCTACGTCAAAGGAGATGTAGAGTTTTTCCGTTCCCTCTCTTGCCTCTTTGATCGCTTGCTTCATTACGGCTTCCCAACCGCGTTTTTCAACTTCAGCCATGGTGTGATAACGCATGCCGTTATTACGCATCCAGTCAAATCCCCACTTGCCTGGCCAAGAGCCGCGTAGACCGACTTGAATAAAGTTTTCTGGCTTCACGTGGCCTTCTTTGATCGCTCGGTAGACCGGTTGTCCGTGGGTGATGTAGTGGGGATAGTCCTTTCCCGCGTCGAAATGCGAGTCAAAATGCACAACCCCAAAACTCCCTTTCCCGTGCACGTCGGCTAAGCCGGCGAGATCAGGATATTCAAGCGAGTGATCGCCGCCGACAATAAACGGTAGAGCGCCGGTTCGGGCTATTTCAGCCACTCGCTCGCGTACATGATGCACGCTGATTTCCGTGCTCATATTATCGATCGCAATATCACCGTAATCGACGATATTGAGCACTTTGCTCGGATTGATCATAGTATTCATATCGTTACCACCGCTGTAGTAGGTGGAACGCATCGCTTGCGGCCCAAAACGTTGACCTCGGTAGTAAGAGCCCATATCCAAAGGAGCACCCACAATCGCAACGTCTACCTCTCCAGCGATGAGATCTTCCGGATAAATAGCCAGTGGTGCATTGGCAAACGTTCGAATGCCCGAACGATCGCTATCCATGTAGTAGCTGAGATGTATGGGGCCCGGTTCTCGCTTGCGATTCAGCTCTTTGGGGCGTTTCAGCTTCCAACTGTTGAAATACTCGGAGTTTGTATTCAGCGGGATGGAGGCCATGTCCGTTTCTGGATTGAACAGGGAGTCGGCGATGACCTTCTGCATAGCACCCGCAATCGCATTGGCCTCGTCCGGGGTCTTATCCTTCAGCAGTAAAAAGAGTTTGTCCTTGCTGCCAGCTATGTCAGAAGCTTCATCAGATAACAGGAATTCGCGAGACGATTCGCTGATGGATTCGAACAGCGCTTGCACTGAGATGGGTACATTGGACAGTTCCTCATCGGAGAAAGCGCAAGGCGAGGTAAGTAGGACAGCGATCATCAACCATGCTGGCCAATCTCGCTCGCGTCTACAGATCCCTACGGGTTCTCTTGCCATGGTCGTTCTCCGCACAGTCCTTCTCCTCCTTTCCTTTATGCACATCGCCCTAATGCAAATTACCCTTATGCGCATAGCTCTTGTGCACATTGCTCTTATGCACATTGCTCTTAGGCACCTAGTCCAACTCCCCATAGCGCTCTTCCCAATTCGGTCTAAAGCATCGTTGCCAGCAACTTATCAAAAAGCTATGCGCTAGCACACTTATTGTGAAGGTTGATCAAAGGCTCATTCAGTTAAGTCTGCCGTACCTTACCCTCCCCCAGCGAGTACTGCTGCGGCGAAATCCTGTCGCAGCGCAAATAGCCTGGTACGCTGTGTTCAGTCCATAACGCTGAAGCTGCAAATGCTATGCCGCCAATCGGCTGATCTTACGTAAATGACTACGAAAACACGTTTATCTGAGTATTCGGAAGAGTTCGCCGACATTCTATTTGAACTCGTTGAGCTCCCAAGCGCCGAAGCACAGGCCGCCTATATAGACGGCCTGCCACGAGAGTATCAAAGCTTGCGTGAGGAACTAGTTTCCCTTGCTGCTGCTCACTCGGCTGCCGGTGACTTTTTGGAGCAGCCTGCAGTGTTAGAGGCCAGTGCAGTGATTCCGGAAATACTCGGTGAGTCGCTGGTCGGTACCCAGTTGGGTTCGTGGCATTTGGATGAACTCATTGGCTGCGGCGGCATGGGCAGTGTGTTTCGCTCCACCCGCGTAGAGGATGATTTCACCCAAAGAGGTGCTATCAAAGTAGTGAGAGCGGGCCTGGAAACGAGTGAACTCGTCAGCCGTTTCAGCCAAGAGCGCCAACTGCTGGCAAAGGTAGAGCATCCACACGTAGCTCGACTGCTCGATGGCGGAACGACAGCGGACGGTTTGCCGTGGCTCGCAATGGAGTATGTGGACGGTCTGCCCATTGACCGCTACGCGGACGGTCAAAAGCTATCCGTAGTTGATCGGATCAATTTGTTCCAACGGCTTTGCGATGCCGTCGCATACTTGCACCAGAATCTGATTACGCACCTCGATTTGAAAGCCTCCAATGTGCTTGTGGATGCAGATGGACACGTTCGTGTGCTCGACTTTGGTATTGCGGATCTTCTCGATGCTTCCGCGCCAAAGAATTTTGAACAAGCTTGGCAAAGGGCGAGTCTAGCGACCGCTGCGCCGGAACAGTTACAGGGTAAGCAGGTTAGTACATCAACCGATATCTACGCCCTGGGACTCCTACTCTACCGTCTATTAGCGGGTATTAGCCCCTACGACCTCAGCTCCGATCTAGACAGCGCGAAGATTGAGCAGCTTATCATTAGGCGCCCAGCACCAAAGGCAAGCGTACGCTTTGGACAAGCAAAGCAGAGGCAAGAAATAGCGTCCCGACGAGCCACTGGCGTTAAGCACCTGACAGTTAAATTGAATGGTGATCTTGACGCCATATTAGGAAGATGCCTACAGAAAAAACCCATTGACCGTTATCAATCAGTGACTGAGCTACAGCGGGACCTAGAACGCTATCTCCTCCATCTACCGGTCCTTGCTCGCCCGCCAACAACCGCCTACCGGGCTCAAAAGTTCCTTCGCAGACACTGGCTTGGCCTCTCGGCAACCGCGTTAGTGGGACTGGCGCTGTGTGTCGGATTATTGGCGACGCTCTGGCAGGCGCAAGAGGTCCGCAAGCAGAGAGATCGGGCCGAAGCAATGAACAACTTCATGCGTGAGGTCTTAGCGGAAGCTAATCCCTACAACGCGGGTGAGGAGCGGACAGTGCGCGACGCGCTTATTGATGCAAGCTCGCTGCTAGATACCCGTTTTCGTTCCCAGCCACTGACCGAGCTGGCCCTTCGACAAACCGTTGGTGGCATACAAGTGAAGCTAATGGATCTTGATAGCGCGGCGGTCAATTTAACTAAGGCGCTGACCTTAGCCGACGCCCATGTGGCAACGGATCATTTAGAGAGACTTCGCACCGAGGCGCATCTGGCCTGGTCTTACTACGAACAGGAGCGGTTCGATGAGTCGATAGCCCTTTATGGCTCGATCATCGACCGACTGACTCCCTCTCATCCCAATTGGCTGCAATGTCTCGTCCACAATGACCTCGGGGTATCCCTAAATCGTGTGGGTCGCTATGAGGAAGCGGTTAAGGCGCTTGAGCGATCTCTGCAATACATCGGCAGTGACATCAAACAACATGCGTCTATTTTGATAAACCTCGGCTACGCTTACGGCTACCTTGAACAGCTGGACGCCGCTGAATCTTACTACCTGGAGGCAATTGGACTGCTTGACTCACTCGGTGAGGAAGGACAGACCGCCGAGTTCGCCTTCCTACTCAACAACTATGGAAGAGTCCTTGCCAAGCTTGAGCGCACAGACGAAGCGCTCACCGCCTATCGGTCGTCCCTTGAGCTGAGGATAAAGGTATTCGGTGCAGAGGCCGATGCTACCGGTGCTCAGCATCTCAACGTCGGTAGACTGCTTCTGGATTTGCAGCGCGCCACCCAGGCAAGAAACCAGCTAGAACAAGCCGTCGCTATTCTTGGTCAGTACCGAAGCGATGACTCTTTCTATATGAACGTCGCTATTGGCTCTCTAGCACGTGCAAAAATACTGAGTAGCGAAGACAGCAGCGAGCGGCGCGCCGCTGAAGCGCAGTTGAGGGCGCGCTTGTTGAGTTTAGAACAAGATCCAGCAATCGCTCGCACTAAACGCTTTGTGGACCAGTTTCGTAGGTGGTTGCAAGAGTATTCCGAGGATTAAAGAATTCCGAGCCTCTGCTGGCCTATGCAACACTCGATCTCGATCTCGATGCCGCTGCCGTTGTATGCTCGCCGACCCTGATGCGCGGACGAACTTAACTGTAGGGAGTGTTGTGTATGTATCCTAAAAAATTGTGTTCCAAGAAACTGATCGCTCGAGTCCTCAATTCTACTATTCCTGGCCTACTACTTGGCTCGCTTTTCTTAGTTCCCAATGCTTCTTCTGGGGAGTCCGTGAGCTACCGGATTGGCGGGTCGGCTTTTGAAGGCTATTTCGCCGGCGCCGACGAAGCCAAAGGACTGGTATTGATCATGCACGACTGGGATGGTCTTACCCCTTACGAGGAGCAACGTGCGGACATGCTAGCCAGTCTCGGTTATGACGCCTTCGCCGTCGATCTGTTCGGTGCAGGGGTCCGCCCTACCACCGTAACCGATAAGCGGCAACATACCGGAGAGCTTTACAAAGACCGGGAAAAAATGCGCCAGCTGATGCAAGGGGCATTGGAAAAAGCTCGCAGTCTGAGTTCCAGCCCCGGGCAGGCCGTGGCGATGGGCTACTGTTTTGGTGGTGCAGCGGTTCTGGAATTTGCCCGTTCCGGAGAAACACTAGAAGGCTTTGCAAGCTTCCACGGGGGACTCAGCACACCTGACGGACAGAACTATGCGAACACCAAGGGTAAGGTGCTGGTCTACCACGGCACGGCGGATAGCGCTATCACCATGCAGCAGTTTGCAGAGCTCGCGGTTCAACTGGAGACGGAAGCCGTCAACCATGAAATGACGACCTATAGCGCCGCCCCTCATGGCTTTACGGTTTTTGGTAGTTCGCGCTACCAGAAAAGAGCAGATGAGCAGTCCTGGTCCTCTTTTACCGATTTCCTTGCGGACACGTTCGCACCCTAGAAGAGGCAGCAGCCAGCACCTGAAAGCTTGAGCGGGCTTTCGCGTTTTTGCTCTGTCTGCCTACCCGGCGCGAGAACGAAAGTTGGGATATCTGCCAACCACGTCCAAGTCACCACCGCCTGCGTAAGATGCCCATGCGCAAACGTTACAGGACTGCCCTGCTTGCTATCTCATGTATTAGTGTTCTCAGCTGCTCGAACTTCGGTAGTAGCCCGGAGGGAGACCTTTTGAAGAGACTCAAAACGTCTCCCCAGTACAGCGTGAAACTGGAGCGGTTTGTTAACCGACGAGACGCAGCTTATGAACGGGCGAAAAAAGACATCCAATTTACGAAGCTCTTGAAAGCCCAGGTGCTGGGTACACAGGTCCGTACCCCGCAGCAGAAACTCCCTGAAGTGGCGCCGGACTTTTCGGCGTTCTTAGAGCACTCAGACGCCATCAAATACATCTGGTTCGGACATTCGACATTTCTAGTGAACATCGCTGGAAAAATTGTCCTATTCGACCCGGTATTCTCCTCTGCCGCGTCTCCAGTCAGTCTCTTTGTAAGGCGCTTCCAAGCGCCGGTAGCTCTCTTGGAAGACCTGCCAGAAGTTGACTACATAGTGATCTCACATGATCACTATGATCATCTCGACATGGAGTCAATCAAGTTTTTTAGAGATAAAGAGACCAGATTCCTTACTCCTTTGGGCGTGTCTTCCCATTTGCTTGGCTGGGGCATTCCTGCGGAGCGAATCGATGAACTCGACTGGTGGGATGAGTTCTCTGACGGGCAATGGACGTTTGTCTGCACGCCGTCCCAGCACTTCTCCGGCAGAAAAGGTTTTCTCGATCAGAATAAGACTCTCTGGTCTTCCTGGGTAGTACAAAGCAAGTCACAAAAAATGTTCTTCAGTGGCGACTCCGGGTACGACGTGCATTTTCAGCAAATCGGCAAGCGCTATGGCCCATTCGACATCACCTTTATGGAAAATGGCCAGTACAACGAACAGTGGCCCATGAGTCACATGTTTCCTGAAGAGGCTGCACAAGCGCATCGCGAGCTCGGGGGGAAGGCGATGCAAGCGGTCCACTGGGGCATGTTCAACCTCTCTCTGCACGATTGGTATGAACCCATCGAACGAGCATTAGCAGCGGCGCAAGATTATGAAAATACCCTGCTTACGCCTGTTCTGGGAGAACTTGTAGATGTGTCGCAGAACGCTAGCCAGACACTCTGGTGGCGGGAGTATATCCCCGCTCAGTAAAAACTAGGCGGGACTGAAAATAAGGAACAGGATGCATGGGTGGTAAACGCCAGTACGATCTCATTCTCTATGGCGCTACCGGCTTCACCGGTGAATTGACCGCTGCTTATCTAGACACCCATCCGGAGTTGAAGGGTCGTCCTTGGGCTATCGCAGGTCGTAATGAGCAGGCACTAAAGGAGGTAAAACGGCAACTCACAAGCGGCACCGTGGGCGTTGTCACCTGCGCACTCACGGATCCGCAAGCCCTTCGAGAGATGGTCAGTTCGACGCAAGTCATTATTACCACCGCAGGCCCCTTCTCCGCCTACGATGGCGATAAGTTATTGGCTGCCTGCGCTGAGGCCGGCGTGCACTACTCTGATCTATCGGGGGAAGGATTTTGGCAGCGAGAAATGATTGACGCGCACCATGAAACCGCTAAGAACAGCGGTGCGAAAATTATCTTAGGTGGGGGCGTCGACTCGATTCCAAGCGATCTTGGCACTTACCTGGCCCTTAAGCCCTTGGCAAAGGGTAACAGCGGCGAAAAACGAATCAGAGTGACGGGAAACTACACGGAGTACAGCGGTTCCTTTTCAGGTGGCACACTTGCCTCAGGAAAAGCACGACAGGCAGCCATCAAGAGCGGCAGGCTTTCAAAAGAGTCACTGCGCGACCCGTACCTCCTAGCGCCCGATGCGCAGGGCAATCC
>JBCCQO010000019.1:0-17351 GCA_039024595.1 Pseudomonadota bacterium
ACTTGGTTCACACTTTTTGTCTTCTATCGCACAAGGGCGTGAGCCAGCGCACGAACAGGTATCCGCTTTCTGTAAACGGGCCCGCCTGGCGTCAGAATACTCTCCAGTTTTAAGATTTTCGTAGGTCAAACGTGAGCAGGCGAAGGGCGCGTAGGCGCCAAAAAAAATTCTTAGTTGTCGCTTTCCCCCTACTGATGCTGGCATCGGTGGCGTTGGTGGCGGCTATGATTTTTTCAACTGCTGACCGAAAGCCGACTCGCTCTCCCAGTGCCACTCTTTTGGAAACTGGTGATGACGGTCAGTTAGCAGGAGTGGCAGAGCCAGTCCACAAGTTTTCATTAGGAGATCCTGGTCCCAAGGTTGACGAAGGATACGCATTGAGCCCCGCTTCGTCGGCAGAAGATGCGACCGACCTGCAACCTGAAGACCCCAACGATCTAAATAGCGCGCTGGATTCGCTTGCGGATGAGCTCGACCTTTTTAGCACTGGGAATGAATCATCAACTCGCTATTCTGCAGGAGGTGCTCGAGGGTTCGCTTGGGGTGCCCCTGGTATCAGTAGAGGCGAACGCCGCAGTCCGACGAGTGGTTTCTCCGGGGGCGGGTTTCTGGGGGCTGGAGGCGGTTTTGGCGGCTTCCCTTTTGATACTGGAGAACAGGAGCCAGCTTCGATCTTCGAAGGAATCGTTGCTAGCGGCCTTATGCGTGGTGAGGTCGACTCTGCCGATATCGGCGGAGTGCTATCTCCTCTTGGAGCTGACGACGGATCACCGTTGGGGATCTGTGCCGAAGGCTCTCTCTCAGTGAGTCCATGCACATCTGGGGACTTTGATCCCTCGGAGCTATTGGCTTCGCTGAGCCAACCGACAGATTCTTGCGATGTGTATGCTGGCGGCTTAACGCTCAGTCCCTGTAACTACGGCTCGCCGACGCCAGACCTCACGCCACCGGTTCCGACCCAGCCTCGTTTGGTGAATATTCCTAGAGGGAATCCAGGACCCAACGATCCTCCGCCGGGTGGTGGGCCGGGGCCAGGTCCGGGCCCGGGTGACAACGATGACGATCCGCCACCTCCGGGCGACCCAGATCCTGAGCCGATGTCAGACCCGCATCCTCCGGAGCATTACGCCGAGGTACCCGCACCCGCGTCGATACTTCTTCTATCAGTCGGCCTTTTGATGCTGCGAAGGCGCGTTTAAATCGCGCATCATCGCTGATAAGGTCGCTCAATACGCACTCGCCGATGCTCGTGTCGAGATCCCGCTTGCTGTAGCGAGCGAATCGCGTAAAGTTTCTCGCACCGCAGCTCTTACTTGCCATGTATGACCAACACCGTCCGCATACTTTTGCTTGCTCTGTTTGCATGCTGTGCTTGCACACCCGTACCGGTTCCTGAGGTCGAGGTTCTTCCTAGCTCTCTGCGGTCAGGCGCGCTCGAACAAGGTAACTTTACGCTCCACTATGTGGAAAGCGGCTCCGTAAAGGATCCGCTGGTACTGTTCGTTCACGGAACGCCGGGAAGTTGGAAAGCATTCGCGAGGTACCTTGATGACCCTCGGCTAAAGAATCGAGCCCATCTAATTTCGGTGGATCGTCCCGGCTTTGGACTTTCAGCGGCAAGTGGCGCTGTCACGTCCTTTGAAGAACAAGCAAATTATCTTGCTCAGCTATTTGCTCTCAATGAGTCTAGTAAAGCCGCCATTATCGTCGGCCACTCCCTGGGTGGCTCACTGGTATACCGCCTGGCTTTGGACTATCCGGAGAAAGTACAAGCTTTAGTGTCCATTTCCGCGCCTTTTGACCCTGCGATCAGCGGCCCCCGCTGGTACAACCAGCTTGCGCGAATTCCTGGAGCACGGGCAGTAATCGGTGAAGCTATGGCGCATGCAAACGACGAAATGATGCCGCTTGCAGCGCAGCTTGAGGAGATTAACGAGCAGGCGGAGCACTTGGATATTCCGGTCACGCTAGTGCATGGGGCAAAGGACGACTTGGTGAAAATAGAGAATGCGGAATCGGCGAGCACTGTGCTCACAAACGCAGAGGTTCGTACGCTTAGCTACGCAAACGATGGCCACTTTATTGTTTGGGAGCGACACGATGAGATGGTTAACGAAATAGTCAAGCTGCTCGATGCGTCACTTTGAGTTCTGGCCGCCTCGACTTTTTGAGGCCCCGTACTACTTAGCGCTACTGACCTTATGCGCCCGTCATCGCCTGCCGCTCCGAAATCTCGCCAAGGCAAACTACGCCTTAGATCATGGGGAACTGGCGCTTGGCTCAAAGTACGACACCCAAATGGCCTTCGCTCAGGATCGGTTTCCCGCAACCCTGAGACTTAGCCCGTCTGCCAGTTCTTTCAGCGACGCGCAGAGCTTCGCCACGCAACACGGATTTCCGTTAATCGTTAAGCCGGAGATTGGGTCTGTTGGAAAGGGTGTGGGCAAGGTTAAGAATCTTGATCAGCTTAAACAGCTAATCGACAACCTGCACACTGCACACCTGCTTCAGGCTTTTGTCGAGTACCCGTGTGAATTTGGTGTTTTTTATGTGCGCAAGCGCGGTAAGGGCGAAATTACCGGCATTAACCAAAAGCACTTCCCTGAGATTGAAGGCAACGGTGTTGATACGCTCGCTTCGCTCGCAGCGCGGCACGAGCGCTTTTCAAAGCATTGGCCAATGTTCCTTAAAGACCATGATCTTACCTGCGTGCCCAAGGAAGGAGAGCGCGTGCGTCTCTCTTATATCGGGTCGCACACCATGGGCTGCAAGTTCACAAATGACTCGGAACTTGCCAGCGCCAAGCTCCTGGACGCATTGGAGCAGGTATGCGCATCGCAACCGGGATTTAACTTTGGTCGCCTCGATGTGCGTAGCCCCTCCCGCCAGGCCTTACAAGAAGGGAAGTTCGTCATCATCGAAGTAAACGGCGTGGCGTCTCTGCCAACGCATATGTTCGATCCGAAGCACCGGCTAGGAGACGGCTACCGCATTTTTTTAGCGCATGCCCGGCACTTGGTCGAAGTTGCGGCCGAGCACCGCGACAAGCCGATGGACTTACTGCCATTGCTGCAACTGCTTCGGAAAGCTCGACGAAACGCGCGCCAGTTGGATGAGCTGCAAGCAGCAGCACTCCACTAGCGCGAAAAAGGGACCATGGGCATTCAGCGTGCACTCAGATACTCGGCAGGGTGCTCGAGGAAACCTCTAGTTCAGCGCGACCTCGCCATTGCGGATGTTGATTTGGGATCCATCAAAGGATTTCAGTGAAAAGCCATCAAAGTCATCTTCGTTTAGCGTTCGAGATTGATCCTGAAGCAAAGAAATCGCTTGCTGCTCACCGGCGCGTAAACCTTCTATCCCGTCTTGGCGGTAGTGGACCCCCGCAGCATCTCGCCCAAGCGCTATGTTGTTGGCGAGCTTATTGAGTTCGTTTCCGACGGTAAGGGCCGTGTCCGTATAGGGAAGGAGGCTGCTGCCGGTAGCATCCGCCTGCACTGTCTCCGGCAGCACGTAGTCTTCGTTAAAGTAGGCCTTTAAGATGGTGACGCAGGCGCCCGCCATGCACGCGTGCCCTGCGGGGAACGATGGATGAGTCGGTGATCCTTCGATAAAGGCCTGGGGAAGTAGATAGGTTCCATTGCCACCGTACACGCGGGCGACGGCCGAAGAGTTGAGAATATCGTCATGAATTTCATAGCTGCGCAGACCAGTCAGCTGGAAGTGAATGCGCCCCCCCATCGCCTCGGGGCGCAGAAAGCGGTGAACTCGCCACTTTTGGAACCAGGCGCCGGTGAGCGCCAAATTGGCGGCTTTCGTTACCATATCCAAGATGAAGGGCGCCCCGAAGGTAGCGAAGCCGTCCTGGTTTGGCGAACTCAGATACGGGTTTCCCGGATCGAGCACGTCGTTTCCCTCGCCAAGAAGAATCAGCGCGGCATTAAGGTAGGCTTGAAAGGAAATGTCGCGGTGCACGTATTCGCCCAAGGAGCGATTGTTGAAGATATAGCGACGATCGCTTTCGAAGAACGCGGTCTCAGCAGGGCTGCCGCCCCGCTGGATGTTTAACCAATTGCCCTCATCAATCATAAAATCGAAGGGCAGGGGCACTTCAAACCGCTGCTCGATGTACTGCGAGCCAAAGCTAAAGTCATGCCATAGGAATTGGCTGATATAGGGGCCGATCAAGTCTCCGGGCGTCTCCCCCCGGAAGATGTTTGCGGCGGTGGTGGGCCCATTGCTGCGAGCACCAGGCGTCGCGGAAAAGCCATTAAGATCGCGCACAGCGGCCGCGATCATTCGGTTGTTTTCATAGTTAATGAACGGCACATCTCGTGCCAGTGCTTGCCAGTAGACTTCGCCTAGCTGACCGGCGAGCTCCGCGCTGCGAAACTGCCACGATGGGAGAATGCGGGTCGCATGATTGTCCAGTCCCGCCATTTCAAACTTGAAAGCGCCTTGCGGATTGGTGAGATTTCGACCGGCCGTACTGTCCAGGGGGATCGAATCGAGGTCTTCTTTGCTACCGCTTCGCATGGCCACTCTAAGGCTCTCAAAAGCACTTGGGTCAACCTCGCCAAAGTCATTGCTCGGCAGCGCTTTACTGTAGCTTGCATAGAAGCTCTCACCCTCGTAGCGGTTTTCATCGCCGTTACTCGGCTGCTGTCCGAGAGCTAGCGTTTCTTCATAGTGCTGATCAGCTGCCCTCTCGCGTATTTGAAGCGCCGCTCTCGCCCGATTCGCGTCGGCATTGCCTCCTCCTCGATTGGATCTTGGTCCTCCACCAGCGGGTGGTTGGGCAACCGCCGCATTGGCGAAGAGTAGGTTGGACGCCGCTGCCGCGCCGGTGGCCGCACCGAATTTCAAAAACTGTCGTCTCGAGTCAACGTCCGTTGCTGCAGAAGCAACGGAATTCGACTGTTCGTGTTTGGCGTGTTTTACATGTTCTGCGTAGTTTTCCTTTGCCATCTGCCTCAACTCCCTTGCTCTTTTGGTCTTTTGAGAGATCCAAACAGTTCTCGCACTCGAAGACTGGAAACCGTGCTTTGCGCACGCGATACATCCGTCGCGGGCCGACTGTTTGTGATGTTTCGGGGGAGTTTAGGGGTTGAGTGTCAACTCAGAGTGCACGCAATGTGCAAAGCATGTGCAGAACGAGGGTTCGTTCTCGATTATCTTCTGAAGGAAGTGCTAGCCCGCATCCGTCACCGATCCAACACATGTTTTGTGTTTCGCTCGATATTGACAGAATGAGGCCAAGCTTTCAGTTAGTAGCATCTTCAACAGTGTGTTCTGTCGGGTTTGCATCAGGTCTCGCACGATCCCAAGCTGCAATTCCCGACAATCGGTGACGGATGCGGGCTAGAGACCCCAGAGCATCTGATCGACGCATCGGCGTACGGCGTCTTGCCCGTGACTACCGACCGACGTAAATGCGAACGCGGTTTGAAATCCTCCCTCAACCGGATGCTGTTGCAGGGCACGTGCATAGACATCTTCATGACGAATGGCGGTTGGAGATTCGGAGATGGCAAAGGTGATTTCACCCATCTCAGGCAGCGGTAAAGGTATTTGAGCGAGCATGCCACCATAACCGAGGTTGAGGATATTGCCCTCATACTGTTTAGGCAGTACCCGTTGATTTTCAATCGTGTGATAGACAAGCGGCAAGTCGACGGGGATTCTAGGAGAGGTGCGTGACTCGACATTCGGAAGTTGGATGCGGTGGGGCGCAGCGACGGCTCTAAGACTATGAATTTTGACCGGGTGCGACTGACCGCGAACGCGTAGCTCGCGAGTGCTTGCGAGCTCAATTTGTCCGCTCGTTCCCTGGTAGCAGGATTCGCTTAGTAGAACCTCCCCCCGGAGGGCGAACTTTTCCAAACGGGCGGCAAGATTCACCGCGTCACCGAGTACCGTGTACTCCTTATACTCGTTACTGCCAAAAACGCCCGCCATTACCTCGCCACTGCTAATGCCGATACCGACAAACAATGGCGGCACTTGCAGCGTGGCGTTTCTGCGGTTTAGCTCGTCAATCGCACACTGCATCTCGGCGGCACAGGCGAGCGCATTCAGTTCATTGCTTTCGAGCGTATCTGGCGCTCCGAACAGAGCCATCACGCCGTCGCCTAGAAACTTGTCGATAAAACCGCCGTACTGGTGGACAACTTCCGTCATGCGCATAAAGAAAGGTTGGAGAAGCCCAACGAGTCCTTCCGGTTCGAGTTCACCGGCGAGTTCGGAGAAGCCCCTGAGGTCGGCCATAAGAACCGTGACCGGTGTTAGCTTGGGTGTGTGGTCTTTGGGCGCGTAGTCGGTGTAGTCATGAATAAACTGGCTTAATTGCGCCCGATCCTCTTCAGGAAACGTTGTGCCCAGTTTTTTTTCCAGTCGCTCGACAAACGAGTCACTCGGTGGGAGGTGTCTTACTTTGCTCATGTAATTGTCCGACGCAATCTTCCTTGAACGACGACCGCGGGGGACGCCCAGTCAGGTCTTACACCAGCCTGACCCTGTTAGCACGGGCCGTATTATAAGTTGGGCTTGCAAGCGATGAGTAGACCCGAAGCGCACAGGTAGACGCGAAAAATTTCTAACTCCTCGGCGGTGATCGGGAAAACCCAAGTCGGAATGGTCCGCATTTGTTCGCTTTTTTCGCAAATGCGAGCCTGATACGGTTGCGAACGATTTTCATAGCCGTTTGTGCCCTCTCATTCCCACCAAGAGTTTGGAGATTCGATGAGCTTCAGTTCGATCCGTTCAATCCTATTAGCTGTTAAGACGAACTGCCCGTTTCCTGTTTATCGGGCGCGTTCTACTCGCGGCGCCATTGCGATAGCTCTGATGCTAGTGACCAGCCAACACGTCGTTGGCCAGACCGAGAACGACAAAGAAGATGCCACTGAAACCCCTATTGCGGACAAGGTCGTTGAAGAAGTGATTGTTTACTCAACCCGCGCCGACAAAGCGCTGGACGAACTCACTCGATCTGCGCGCGTATTCACTGAAGAAGACCTGAAAAAATTTAATCAGCAAACGACCAGCGTCCAAGAGATTCTCGGAAAGACGATTCCTGGGTTTGCGCCTCCGGTGACCGAGGGTAGCGCCGGGTCACTTACCCTTCGTGGTCGCGATCCGCTCTTCCTTATTGATGGTGTACCTATTGCATCGAACACAAATTTCACTCGGTTCCTGGATAAGTTTGACCCGCTCACGATTGGTCGGACAGAGGTGGTCTATGGTCCGACTTCGCTATACGGCGCAGGGGCTACGGGAGGCGTTATCCAGTTGTTTACGCGAGAGCCTTCTGAGGAGGGACTTGAGTACAGTCTGGGATTACAGTTCCGTCTCTACGCTACCGGCGATGAAGCACTTGGCCAGGACGGTTTCTCCCCAAAGGTTAACGCTAGCATTAGCGGACAAGTCACAGACGCGCTCAGCATCTTTGCCTATCTTAGCTACGAGGATGTAAACGGCGTATTTTCCGCAAGAGATGAATTGATCACTGGTCGTAGCGCTTTTGTGAACGATACGACCTATTTTCTAAAAGCTCGCTACGATTTTTCGGAAACGCAATCGATAACTGGGATAGTCAACGGAACCGAGCTTGAATCCGCGAGTCGGCAGTTCGAACTTGCCGGTGCGGGAAACCCTTTTGGAGGCCAGGTGGCAACGGAGGCCGACGTCGTTTTCAGCTATGCACAACCACCGACTAATGAATTCCTCTACACCGCCTTCAAGTACGGCCACACGGATTTCTTTGGCGGTTCTTTAACGGCACTGGCCTACTACAGTGATTCGGAATTCCTAAATCCGGGAAGTGATACGCGACCGCTCATCGCGGCGGGAATTTTCCCCGCGGAATGGCCCGGTCTCTGGCAGTCCGGACGGATCAATGAAGAGTTCGGTTTACGCGGTGATTATTTTAAGGACTTTGGGGAAAAGCTCAGCGTATCGGTTGGGTTTGACTACAACACGGTCGATAGCACAAGCCTTTTGCCGATATCGACAGAGGAAGGCTTTGACGAGACCCGCTTTTACGACGCCGCGATCTCAGCCGTACAGACACCGCCCTTCACCCTCGACGCGGTCGGCGTATTCGTAGAAGCGAGCTACGATTTAACCAGTCTCGTAACCCTAACCGGCGGTATTCGCTGGGATCGTTTCGACTACGAAGTTATCGGTCCTTACGACGTTGTGTTTTTTCTGCCACCGATCTCTCTTCCGGGAAGTCGTCCAGGCGGCGAAGGAGACGCGGATGGTTTCTCCTACAATGTTGGTATCGCCTACGATATGGCAGACGAAGCTGCGCTTTTCGCCAACTTTTCCCAGGGCTTTGCGATACCTTCTCTTGGTTTTATAGGAAACGCGGTCGATCCGGGAGTCGAGATATCCAGTTCCGACTTGGTGGATCCAGTGATTACGGACAGCGTCGAAGTCGGCTTGCGCGGCGCGTATGCAAGAGCAAGCTACGAGGCCGCAGTTTACTATACGGAGTCGGAGTTTGAGACCACGGTAGTGATCGGCGCGAGAACGGGATTGACGGCCAGAACCCGCGCGCCGGTTCGGATATGGGGCCTTGAATTCTCCGGCGATCTAGAACTCACGGATCGTCTGTCGATCAATGGATCGGTAACCTGGGTTGAAGGGGAGTCCGATCCCTTTGATACGGGAGACTTCATAGCGCTCTCCACACAAGACGTGCCGCCCTTAAAGCTGTCACTGAATCCAAACTTTCAAATTAGCGAGGATTGGTCCGTCTTCGGTCAGTTATTCTTTGTCGACGACCGCGATGATGGTTTTAAAGCCGGCACCGATCCGCGTGCGTCTTCCGACTACTTTTTGGTCGATATTGGAACCAACCTCAATCTCGATTTTGGCGAACGCGGGTCCGGTGTGCTTAACTTCCAGGTCACCAATCTATTCAACCTGAACTACATACCTTCTGGGGAGATCACTTTTATTCCCGGTCGCGTCCGTCCGGGTCCCGGTCGTTCTATATCGATGTCTTATCAACATACGTTTTGATGGATAGGAACCTCAGCCAAATGATTTTGTGCGCTGGGGTCCGCTCGGTCGCAGGTTGTTGATGGACAGCCGGTTTCTCGTCGGCCACGGTGCTTTTAGGGGGCAGCTGTTTAATCAACTAATAGTGTTTGATCAACTTATATTAATTAATCAATTAAGGGATAGCCGACCATCTCCAGATAGCCGCGGCCGCGCTCACCGACGCTGGCTCCCCGTGCCGTAACGTATCCCTCCCAATAAGCGAAGTCGACATCCATCCATTGGTCAGGATGAAGAGCCTCTACGTCAAAACTCCGTTCCAGTTCGGGCAATTCCAATCGCCACCGGATGGGAATTCGTCTGCCAGCGACGGATTCGTAGTCTTTTGGCATCAGCGAGATCGCCGAGGCGTCGAGCTCTCTTGTGCGTCCGTCAGCGGAAATCAGAACACCGTGTCGGTAGCCTCCGTTCCTGGAGCCGTCGCTAGCTTCCGCCGCTCTAAGTTGAAATAGCATCAGTTTTTCACCGGAGTCGAGATGCAGCGCGAACCAATCCCAGCCGCTCTGATCATCTTGTAAGAACTGGCTGCTCCATTCCCGATCTAGCCAGGCCTGGCCGCTCACGGCGACGCTTTTTCCGTCGATTAGTAGCTCGCCCTGCGCGATCAGAAAGGGGTGGCTGTAGTAGTGAGATCCACCACCGTTGTGGTGCTTTCGAGAGAAGCCCTTCTCTCCCTGTAGGACGAGCGTTTGCTGACTAGTGAGGTCTAGGCTAATTCCGTAGCTATTCTCTTGTGCCCTTACAGTCAGTGGCAGCCACTCTTCTACCTTTATGACTTCGCTAAGACTGGTTCCGTTAGCGGTATCTCGATCCGGTGTCTGCGTACTCTTTGAACGAAGTTCCCAGTCATCCAGCCAAGCAGCGAATGGGGATACTCGAGTGCCTGCGCGACGTAGGCCGCTGTGGGAGCCTCCTCGCGCATATCTTTGAAAAGAAACGTGGTTGACCTTGGTGCTAATGGCGAAGTGAGCCATATAAATCTGTGAGTCTTGCCAGGGGTTTTGCGCACCCCTAGAGCCGTCTATGGGCTTGCGTGCGACTCGAAATAGAGTCCACTGGGCGCCATAGAGACCACCCTCTGAGTCTTCCAGATTCGCTGTTAGATACCACCATTCGATGCGGTAGCCCTCGTGCGCACCATGGTCTCTGGGGAAGACCAAAGCTGTGCTTGGCGAGGCCGACTGAAAGCCATCCGCACTGGCCGCTAAAGCCGCCAAACCGCCATTCTCATTGGTAGCACCTGAGGATTCGTTGTTCACGCTCAAGCTTGGACCTTCGCCTTTGCATCCGGATACGAGTAAGAGCAGCAGCGTACAAGCCACTCGGACACTGCCTGGGAAAGCGCAAGTTGTTGCCCGGGCGATCACACGCCTCTCTCTCGGAGCAGGTAGGCCGGCGAGGCTTGTAGCAGGCGCACAGACGGTAGGGCTACGGCGATAAGCACGGAGAGCAAAGCGAGACCCAGAAGCCGCAGATAGGGCGCTAAATCAACGACCGTGGGGAAGCTCCAGCCAAACGCGACCGGTGTCACCACGCCAGCTAAGTACCATGCAAGCGCTAGGCTGAAGGGCAAGACAAGCAGACCGCAGCTAGTCGCTAGCGCGCCCCACTGGCCCAAGAGCAGCAGCGCTCTTTCTCTGCGCGACAAACCAAAACTCGCAAGGAGCGCTTGCTGTGGTACCCGATGATGATGGATTGCCGCTACGGAGCAAAATATGCCGATGCCCGCGACTAGAAGCGTGAGCAGGTTGAGAGATTCCGTGATCGCGAAAGTCTGGTCAAAAACGCCAAGGCCAATACGGCGAAGATCCTCCTGATTCACGATCTCCGAGTCTTTCAGACCGAAGTGCTCGGTGAGGGTTCGTTGCACAGAATGCCAGTCCAGCTCGCTGGGGCCATGAATTCTCAAGCCAACCGGCTTGCGGGTGGGCCAACAACTCTTGAACAAATCCTGGGAAACCATCCATTGCGCGACCGGATTTCCATAGTCGTGATAAATACCCACGATAGGCAACTCTTGTTCGCCCGTACACAGTTTGACTGAATCTCCAATATCCCAGGCTTCAAGCCGCCAAGCTCGTTCGCTGATGTATATTCCCTTGCTTGAGAAGAAATCCTTCGTGGCGTCATCCGTTTGCCGGATCAAAGACACGCTACTCGAGAACGGCGGTTTGGGCGAAAGATCAACGACCTCGACCTCCGTTAGCGAGCCGCTGGGTGTTTGGTAGCTAGCGGATGCTCGAAAGCGAAGCGTACTGTCCAGCGTTGAATCAAAAGAGTTCAGCCAGTTGGCTAACGCATTGTTCTCCTCAAGTGCCTGAACGTTCTCACCCCGAATGAACAGCTGCGCTGCCAAGCGCTCCTCCAGCCAATGATCTGTCGCGGTCCGAAAGCTCCCGATCATCGTATTGAGTCCACCGTTCGCTACCAAAGCGAGCGCCATCGCCATCAAGGCAAGCGCGGAGGGGCCTAGGAGCCAGCGAGAATCCGCGAGCAACCAGTTGGCTTTGGCGGCATGCGCTGGGATTTTCTGGCCTATAGCACTGATCAATGTGCGGACAAGTACCGGTATGCAGAATGCAGATCCTAGGAGTAAGCAGGCCATCCCCAAGAGAGCGGCCCAAATCGTATCGGCGTAGCGGGCGACAAGGAAAGTCAGCACGAACAAGAACAATGCCACCATGAAGAGTATTTTGTCTCTCGAAGCGGACGATGTGACGATCCAGTGGCTGGCTCGCCGCGTCAGCATCGGCGCGCTGACCGCCTCGCGCAGGGGGAAGGAGGCGCAGAGTAGTGCCGCGAGAGCGCTCGCTAGCAATGGAAGACGAGTGCCGCCTACATTAAGTGAATCCGGATAGCTGATGTATACGTTGTACAGTTGCGCGAGCGTTGTTCCAAGACCCGGAAGAAGGCGAAGCGCTAGCCAACCTCCCAACCATGCACCGGCAGCGCTCCCAAGGCCGATGAATAGCAGCAGTTCCGCTAGCAAAGCTAAGCTCAGCTCCCGCTGCGCAACGCCAGAAAGTTTCAGACGGCGAAAAAGTTCGCGACGGTCTGTATAGCTGAAAGCCACAGCGTTATAGGTGAGAAACAATCCGACGACGCAGGCTAGAAGCCCCATCGCGGAAAGATTCAGGTGAAGGCTGGCGGTAAGCTGTGCTGGATCAGGGCCTTTACTATTGGCGACATATTCGAGATCGGCGGGCAGTGCGCTTAAGAGTTCCAGAAAGCGCGGTCCCCGATCGTCAAAGACCAGCATTGCGCTGAGCTTCCCTCTCTTGTCCGTTGATTCCTGCAGCGCACCAAGGTCTAAAAGCAGGCGATGACCCAATTCGTCGCCAGAGATAACGCGCAGGGCCGGGAGTGTCTGTCCATTGGCAAGTGGCACTCGTGCGCCCGTATCGAACGACAATTGTCTTGCGCGCGCAGTACCTGCTAGCAATTCATAAGGTTCGAAGGCAAAGCTACCTAAGGTTCCCGCAAGCGCGGCGCTGTTTTCCGAACTGTTCGCTGCACCGCTAGCAGTCTGCTTCCCAGTGGGAGGCATCGACAACGCATCAATACCGAGAATCTCCAGGCCTTCACCGTTCTTTGTTCGTAGGAAACTGCGTAATACCGGCGCTAGCTGCACGAAGCCCTCGCGCCTCAACTGAATGAATAGACGCTCGTCGATAAACGCCCCCGCTTCTACGGGGATGATCTCCCCCACGGGTCCAGCACCGAGTATTTGTGTACCTTGCTCATAGCTGGCGCGCGCCTGCGCGTTGATCAGCTGGGTTCCAACCAGGAGTACATTGGCAATGACGATCCCAGCGAAGAGAAAGACGGCCTGCGCTGGATGGCGCGCATAGTGCAAAAGCAGTGTTCGCAAAATCATGGGTGGGGCCGATTCTTGCGGTGAGATTCTCCCGATTTATCGGTTAGCTTCCCCGCCTGAAGATGCAGCTGTCGGTCCGCATAACAGGCTAGAGCTTGATCGTGGGTTACGAGTAAAAGTGATGCCTGCGACTCCTTGGTGAAATCGCAAAGGATTTGCACGATCCTCTGACCCAGACCATCTTGTAGGTTGCCGGTCGGCTCGTCGGCGAACAGTAGGCGAGGTCGGTGGGCAAGTGCCCGTCCGATGGCCACTCGCTGCTGTTGCCCTCCGGATAGTACTTCCACAGGGCGGGCGAGGAGCGTTCTTAGTTCCAGTCCATCGACGAGCTGTTCAATCCAAGGGTCTTTGTCCGGGAGATGATTGAGTCGTCGTTGGAAGAGAAGGTTGGCCTCCACATTCAGGCCGGGAATTAGGTTGAACTGTTGGAAGACGAAGCCTAGATCCCTTCTCCGCAGCCTTGCCAGTTCTGGCTCGCTCATTTGATACAAGGAGCGGTCAACGAAGAACACTTCACCTTGGTCCGGCGGGTCCAGGCCAGCAGCTATTTGCAACACCGTGCTCTTTCCGCTGCCGCTATTTCCAAGTAGTGCAACGGTTTCCCCGGCGCGAAGAGAAAAATTTACGCCCGCCAGGACTCGTAGTTCCTCAGCTCCATCGTTAAATGATTTTGTGACGTTGACCAGATCTAGCATGACTGCAAGTATGACGCAGAGAAAAGGGAATGTGCGTTCTTCCAATGCAAAGTCTCACAAGTGTCGAAGACTGTGCTTTCCCAAGCGTTTTGCACTTACAGCAGCGAGTAGAAGATCCATGTGGAATTGCAAGAGTACTCAATTGATCGCGGTGGCCTTTAGCCTAATTTTGGCCATGCCAAGTTTTGGACAATCGCCTACGGCCTTCGGAGTACCTTCGGAACGAATACCGCAACCGTCCGCTTCGATTGCGGCCGCGCCAGGTACGCGTGCGCAAGGCTGGCAGGAGCAGGGTCGCTCTGAACTCCTGGCTCGGCATGGTGTGGTTGCGAGTAGTGATCCGCTTGCTTCGGAGGCAGGTCTTGAAATACTCCGCGCCGGTGGGAATGCGATCGACGCGATCGTTGCGGCAGCGGCAGTGCTTGATGTGACATCGCAAAATGACACGGGCCTCGCGGGAGATCTGTTCGCACTGGTTTGGAGTGCTAAAGATAAAAAGCTATTCGCACTCAATTCGGCAGGGTGGGCACCGAAAGGCTGGACGGTTGACTATTTTACCAAGCAGTTGGGCCTGGAAAGGATGCCGGACTTTGGAGTGAATGCAGCCACGGTCCCCGGCGCTGTTTCTGGCTACGACGCTTTGCTCACGCGATTTGGCACCATGGGTTTCAAAGAAACGCTGGAACGGGCCGCCCGTTTAGCGGAAGAGGGTTGGGGCCAGGCGGAGCGCCGGCACGCTGATCTTACGCGCGTGCAGAAACGCCTTCGGGCAGATCCAGACTCCGTGGCAACATTCCTTCCTGGTGGTGAAGTACCGCCGCTTTACAGCATCATTAGCAATCCCGGTCTCGCTCGAGCCCTACGATTGATCCAGCGTGAAGGGCGAGACGCCTTTTACACGGGCGCGATAGCGGATGCGATTGTCGCCAAGGTTCAAGCGGGTGGGGGCGTGATGACTCACGAGGATTTGGCCGAGTTCGAGTCCGAATGGGTCGAGCCGGTTAGTACAAACTACCACGGCTATGACATCTATCAGCTACCCCCTCCCGGGCAAGGCTTCGCGGCGCTGGAGATGCTCAATATCCTTGAGGTTTGCGCTCCGGTACACGACGTGAATCTAGCGGGCTTAGGGCCGCTCAATCCCGATTACTGGCATTTTATGGTCGAAGCGAAAAAGCTGGCCTATTCGGATCTTTATGCATACAACGCAGACCCAAAATTCGTAGACGTACCGCTGGATACACTGCTGTCAAAGGAGTATGCCGCGACGCTTTGCGAGCGCATCGATCCGAAGCGCGCTGCAGCGCCTTCCGTCGAGGGCGGTCTCAAGGGCGGCACCGTCTACCTCACCGCAGCGGATCGTTGGGGCAACATGGTGAGCTTTGTCCACAGCGTTTATGACGTTTATGGTTCTGCGGTCACGATCCCTCCCTTTGGAATGATTCTGCACAACCGCGGTAATCCATTTAGCCTCGACCCCGATCATCCCAACGTTGTTGCTCCCCGTAAAAGGCCTTTCCACTCGATTATTGCCGGTTTCGTAATGCGCGACGGAGAGCCGTTGATGACTTTCGGTAACATGGGCGGCGCCGTACAGCCGGAAACCCACGCGCAGCACATAGTCAATCTCGTCGACCATGGTATGAACGTGCAGATGACAACCGACGTCGCTCGCTTTACCCATCGACAGCGATCAAACGTACTAGCAATCGAGAGCCCACTAGAGGCATTAGTGGGTCCGGCACTGCGAGCGAAGGGGCACACCGTGCGCGCGGTCAGTGGCGCGGCGGTCGGCGGTTATCAAGGCATTCTGTTTAGCAAAGATCCGTCCCTGACCGCTCCGAGCCACGACCAAGACAGTATTGAAAAGGATTTACCGGTAAACGGTGTTTACCGCGCTGGATCGGATCATCGCAAAGACGGTGCGGCCGTGGGTTGGTAGCCCTCACCCGCGGGTTTTCTGCAAGTCCAAGCTCATGCAAGCACACTTTCTAACCCTTAAGACAGAACGGACGCAGTTAGTTCTTGAACTGCCTCCTGGTTCGTGCCCGCGCATTCTTTATTGGGGCTCCGCACTTACTCACACAAGCGCGGAGCAACTAGCTGTACTGACGACACGCCAGTGGGTTCACGGTGGCGCTGCGGTGGATTTAGCACCATCGTTGTCGAATGAGCTCGGTCTTGGAGTTTCTGCGGCACCGGGTTTTCTTGCCCACAGGCTCGGTATTGAGTGGGCAGCCGTCTTCTGTGTGCGCGAGGTGGAACAACTCGCCGCAAACGCTGTACGAATTGTATGTGCCGATAACAACACGCAACTGCAAGCGGTCTACGAACTCAGCTTAGATGCCGATACGCACGTGTTGAGTGCGACCACGTCGATCGTAAATCTGGGTGAAGCACCTTTAATTATCGATTGGTGCACAGCCCTCTGTCTGCCGCTAGATCCTAGCCTTACCCAACTGCTTTGGCTCAGTGGGCGATGGGCTCTGGAGTTTCAGGCTCAGTCGCTGGAGACGTTTCAGGGCGGCTTTGTCCGCGAAAATAAGCGGGGTCGTACCGCCCATGACGGTTTTCCGGGTCTGATAGTCAGTACTGATCACACCACCGAGAGTGACCACAGCGCTGCAGGCTTTCATCTCGGTTGGAGTGGGAACAGTCGTATGCGCGTGGACCAAGGCAGTGATGGCAGATCCTTTCTGCAAATGGGAGAGTTGTTTTATCCCGGTGAACTGATACTGAACGAAGGCGACTCCTACCGAACACCGACTCTGTATGCGGCATGGTCTGAACAAGGTTGGAACGGTCTTTCCCAACAGTTCCATCGGCACTTGACGTCCAAAGTTATGGATCAAAGAGTCCGCGGGAAGCCGCGCCCGGTTCACTACAATACCTGGGAGGCGCTGTATTTCGATCACTCGGAAGAGAAGCTGTTTGCGCTCGCGGAGAAGGCGGCACGTCTGGGTGTAGAACGATTTGTGCTTGATGACGGCTGGTTTGCGACTCGGCGCAACGATCGCGCAGGACTGGGTGATTGGTGGGTCTCAAGCGATGTCTATCCAAACGGTTTGGGACCGCTCGTCAATCACGTACGTCAGCTTGGTATGCAGTTCGGACTTTGGTTCGAACCGGAAATGGTCAATCCGGATAGTGAATTGTTTCGCTCGCACCCATCTTGGATTCTTGAAGCGCCCGGGTTAGAGCAGGTGCCGTCGCGCAACCAATTTGTGCTGCACTTAAGTCTTGCGGAGGTAGCTCAGTATTTGTTTGAAAAAATCAGCGCCCTCGTGTCCGAGTATCACATTGACTACATCAAGTGGGACATGAACCGGGACGTACACCATCCGTCCAGTGGCGGTCGCGCTGCGATACACCGGCAAACTAAAGCCGTTTATGCGCTGATGGACCGACTTCGAAGCACTCATCGCGAACTGGAAATCGAGAGCTGTTCATCGGGTGGTGGGCGCTGCGACTACGGTGTCCTCTCCCGTACGGATCGTCTTTGGACCTCCGACAGTAATGATGCCCTGGAACGACAGCGCATCCAGCGAGGGGCGAGTTTGTTTTTTCCTCTATCGGTCCTTGGCAGTCACGTCGGACCGGCGGAGTGCCACATCACCCAGCGCCGCTTGAGCATGCGTTTTCGGGCGGCAACAGCGATGTTCGGTCATATGGGGCTTGAGCTCGATTTATTTGAAGAAAGCGAAGAGGAT